>DAIDIH010000040.1 GCA_027459465.1 Bryobacterales bacterium
GCTGCGGAGCCGCCAACTCCGTCTGTTCTACAGGCAACTGGTTGAGATTCGACTTGGGCACTGAACGGGATTCTTTCTCCGCCCTCTACAGTAATTGACGGCGGGGAAGGTGTCTCAGTCATGTTGGCACAAAGGGAGGCGCAGCGCCAGAAACTATCGCCTTTACGGCGACAAAGACCTCGAGCGGCTGCGCCAGATCTGCCTGTACCGCGAGGCGGGGCTGAAGCTCAGCGACATCCGTTCTCTACTCGATGGAGGGCGTGGCGATGCGGCCAGCGTGCTGAAGCGCCGCCTCGCCGAACTCAGCGTCGAAATCGGCAAGTTGCGCGATCACCAACACGCGATCGCGCGGCTGCTTAAGAACACAGCCCGACTAAGGAGAGACACGATGGTCACGAAAGAGAAGTGGGTGAAAGTCATGTGCGAAGCGGGCTTCACCGATGCCGATATGCACCGCTGGCACGCCCAGTTCGAGAAATCGGCGCCGAGCGAGCACCAGGAGTTCCTCGAATTCCTGCACATTCCGGCGGAGGAGATCCGCGACATCCGGGAGTGGAGCCGCAAGGGCACGGAAGGCTAGGAACGGGACGAGGGGATTGGTGGCGGAAGTGGGGGTCGAACCCACACGTTCAGTGAAGAACGCCAGATTTTGAGTCTGGTGCGTCTGCCAGTTCCGCCATTCCGCCACGGTTGGCACCCCTATTTTATCCGATCCTCCGTGCCAGTGCAGCGGCCACCGTGGCCCTATACTTCCATGAGAAGTTTTAATAGCACAACGCTCTTGCATTTACCAAACTTTTGGTTTAACCTGACTGTGTGAGCGAACGAGAGAGTTTCCAGCCTGTACCGAGCGCCCAACCCGGCCTCCTGCGGCCCTCTCTCGCCGTTCAACTTCCGAAGCTTGTAAGCATTAGCATTCAGGTCGCCGTACCCGGCGCCGCCTGATCTGGCTTCGGACTGGAATTCCGAAGGGCCGGCGGCGGGAACCGATCCCACCGCCGGCCTTTTTCGTTATTAACCCAAACGCTCAGGAGACGAGAGAGTTTAATAATGTCCGCGAGTCAAACTGGAACCATGATGAGTGGGGCGCGCATTCTGCTTGAGTGCCTCGTTCGGGAGAACGTCGACTGTATCTTCGGATACCCCGGCGGGGTCACGCTTCCGCTTTACGACGCCATCTACGACCACCCGATCCGGCACGTCCTTGTACGCCACGAGCAGAACGCCTGCTTCGCCGCTGAAGGGTACGCCCGGACGACTGGACGGGTGGGCGTCTGCTGCGCGACCTCGGGTCCGGGCGCCACGAACCTCGTGACGGGACTGGTGGACGCCATGATGGACTCGATCCCGGTCGTCGCGCTCACCGGCCAGGTTTCGACCAAGCTCATCGGCAGCGACGCGTTCCAGGAAGCCGACACCTTTGGAATCACGCGTTCCTGCACCAAACATAACTTTCTGGTTAAGAATATCGCGGACCTACCTCAAGTTGTACATGAGGCTTTCTATCTGGCTGCCAGTGGCCGTCCTGGCCCGGTTCTGGTGGATATCCCCAAGGATGTCTTCCAGGGACAGGCGCACTATTCGCCCGTCACTTCCATTCATCTGCCCGGATACAAAGTGATCCAAGAAGGGCACGCCGGCCAGATCCGCCGAGCGGCGCAGATGATGTGGGAAGCCGAGCGGCCGCTGGTCTACGCCGGTGGAGGGATCATTGCCTCGGAAGCATCGGCCGAACTTCAAGAGCTGGTGGAGACGCTGAATGCTCCGGCGGTGATCACGTTGATGGGGCTTGGCGCCCTGCCGACGAACCACCCGAATTTCATCAGCATGCCCGGCATGCATGGAAGCTATGCCGCAAACATGGCGATGACGCACTCGGACCTTCTGATCGCGGTCGGCACCCGGTTTGACGACCGCGTGACCGGGCGCCTGTCGGCGTTTGCGCCTCATGCCAAGGTCATCCACATTGACATCGACGCCGCGGAGATCAGCAAGAACCGCACCGCCGATCTGCCGATCGTGGGCGATGCGAAACGGGTGCTCACCAAGCTCAACAGGAATCTGAAGGAAACAAGTCCAGAAGACAGAGAAAGAAAGGCTTCTTCTCGCAATCAGTGGCGCGAAGAGATTCGGGCCTGGAAGGACCAACACCCGATCGTAGCTGAAGTCTCCGACGACGAGATCAAGCCGCAACACCTGATGCGGGAGATCGACCGTCTCTCGGGCGGCCAGGCGATTGTGACCAGTGACGTCGGCCAGCACCAGATGTGGGCCGCTCAGTTCATTCGCTTCAACGAACCCCGCCTCTGGCTCAACTCGGGCGGCCTGGGATCGATGGGTTTCGGTCTTCCCTCGGCCATCGGCGCTCAGTTCGCCCGGCCCGACAAACTGGTCTTCTCGATCGTCGGCGACGGCGGGTTCCAGATGTCGATCCCCGAGTTAGCCACCATCGCCAACCACGCCCTGCCGATCAAAATCATTGTGATGAACAACGGCTACCTCGGCATGGTTCGCCAGTGGCAGTCGCTGTTCTACAACAACCGCCTGTCGGCCGTTCAACTGGACTCGTTCCCCGATGTGACCAAACTTGCCGGGGCGTACGGCTTCAAGGGACGCACCGTGGAACGTCCGTCCGAACTTGTCTCGGCGCTCGAAGAGGCGGTCCGCGAACCCGGTCCTTACCTGCTGAATGTCCGTGTTTCGCCGAACGAAAACGTCTATCCGATGGTGCCTGCCGGCGCGGCAATCAATGAAATGGTGCTCGGCCCGCCACAACCCGTGAATGCGTAAGGGGGAACAAACACATGCTGCAGATCATCTCTCTCCTTGTCGAAAACAAACCCGGTGCGCTAATGCGCGTAACCGGCCTGCTGAGCGCCCGTGCGTACAACATCGAAAGCCTGACCGTGGCGCGCACGCTTGACCCGGCCTTGTCGCGAATGAGCATTGTTGTGGATGTCGAGCCGAACCTTCGCTCGCAGGTCATCAAACAGATGAACAAACTCGTCAATGTTCTTCAAGCTACGGATCTTACCGAGTCACCTGCGGTCTGCCGTGAGATGGCTTTGCTGCGTATCCGGGCGACGATGCCCAGCCGCGCGGCGGTTCTCAAGGAAGCGGAAATCTTCGGCGCCCGCGTGGTGGATCAATCCACCGAAGGCTTCGCGCTGGAAGCCACGGGCGATCCGGAAAAGCTCGACGAGTTCATTGATGTCATGCGCAGCTACGGCGAGATCGACGTGATTCGTTCCGGTTCCGTCGCCGTCTCGCTCGAAGCCAAGCGCCTCCGCCTTGCCCCGCCGGTTCCCCGCGGTAATCCAAGCCGGCAGGAAGAGGAGGCGGTCGAGTCGAAGTGAAGTAAGGCAACTTACGCGCCGCGACAGGTTCGACACCTCCTACCCCAATTTAAATCGAGAAACGTTAACCAGGAAATCTTCATGCCAAACCGCTACTACGAAAAACACGCCTCCCTCGACGCGCTCAAAGGCAAGACCGTCGCCATCATCGGCTACGGCAGCCAGGGCCATGCCCACGCACTCAACCTGCGCGACTCGGGCGTCAATGTCATCGTCGGCCTCGGCGCCGGCAGCAAGAGCAAGGCGAAAGCCGAAGCTGTCGGGCTCCCTGTCCACAGCGTCGCCGACGCGACACGCCTTGCCGACGTGATCATGATCCTGACGCCGGACCACATTCAGGGCGACCTGTACCGGGAAGAGATTGCGCCCCAGCTTTCGGCCGGCAAGACGCTGATGTTCGCGCACGGCTTCAGCGTTCATTTCAAGACGATTGTTGCGCCGAAAGATGTCGACGTATCGATGATCGCGCCCAAGGCGCCCGGGCATCGCGTCCGCGAACTGTTCACGGAAGGCGTCGGAGTCCCCGCCCTGATTGCCATCCAGCAGGATCCCAGCGGCAAGGCCAAGGAGGTCGCTTTGGCGTACGCGCTCGGCCTCGGCTGTCTGAAGGCCGGTGTCATTGAGACTACGTTCCGCGAAGAAACGGAAAGCGATCTGTTCGGTGAGCAGGCTGTGCTTTGTGGCGGCACCGCCGCATTGATCCAGGCGGGATTTGACACGTTGATTGAAGCCGGCTACGCTCCGGAAATCGCGTATTTTGAGTGCCTTCATGAGTTAAAGCTCATCGTAGACCTGATCTACGAGGGCGGCCTTAACTATATGCGCTACTCGATCTCCGATACAGCCGAATACGGCGACTACAGCCGCGGACCGCGCATCGTCACGGAGGAAACCCGCAAGGAGATGAAGAAGATCCTCAGCGAGATTCAGTCCGGCGAGTTCGCACGGGAATGGATAGCGGAGAACAAGAGCGGCCGCGGAAAGTTCCTCGCGATGCGGGAAGCACAGAAGGATTCAAGGATCGAGCAGGTCGGGCGTGAGCTGCGCCAGATGATGCCGTTCTTAAAGAAGCGGAAAGAAGCCGGGGTGCCGCAGGAGCAGGAAGCGGCCACGGCGAAGTAACGCAAGAGAAAGGAACGCCTTCGATGAGAATCTTCACGTTCGATACCACGCTCCGGGACGGAACCCAGGGCGAGTCCGTCTCCTTTTCGGCCGAGGACAAGCTGATTATTGCCCAGAAGCTGGATGAGATTGGTATCGACTACATCGAAGGTGGCTGGCCGGGATCAAACCCGAAGGACAAGGAGTTCTTCCAGCGCGCCAAGGAACTGAACCTCAAGCACGCGAAGATGACCGCCTTCGGGTCGACCCGGTTCGCCAGGCACAAAGTTACCGAGGACCCCAACGTCCGCGAACTTCTGGCGGCGGAAACGCCGGTTGTCTCGATTTTCGGCAAGAGCTGGGACCTGCACACGGCGCGGGCACTGGGCGTCAGCGAGGAGGAAAACCTCGTTCTCATCTCCGAGACGGTCAAGATCATGAAAGACCACGGCCGTGAGGTGGTTTATGATGCGGAGCACTTTTTTGACGGCTATCTGTCGAATCCCTCGTTCGCGCTGCGGACGCTCGAAGCTGCCCAGAAGGCCGGCGCCGACGTGCTCGTGCTGTGCGACACCAACG
Organism: Bryobacterales bacterium; assembly: GCA_027459465.1. Taxonomy (GTDB): domain Bacteria; phylum Acidobacteriota; class Terriglobia; order Bryobacterales; family Bryobacteraceae; genus JAJYKC01. Next base: position 5,037 of record DAIDIH010000040.1, read on the forward strand.
GCGGCACGATCCCGGCGCGGCTGACCGAGATTGTCGCGGATGTCCGCCAGCGGTTCGACGGCACCATCGGCATCCATACCCACAACGACTCCGACGTCGCCGTGGCGAATACTCTGGCTGCCGTGGAGCAGGGCGTCACTCATGTCCAGGGCTGCATGAACGGCTATGGCGAGCGCTGCGGCAATGCCAATCTGAGCTCGATTATCGCGAACCTCGAATTGAAACTCGGCCACACGACGATCGGCCGGGAAAATCTGGCCAACCTGGCGGGCGTAGCGCGGTTTATCGCCGAGCTGGCCAACCTGCCGATGCGGAACGACCAGCCGTACGTGGGCCGGAGCGCGTTCGCCCACAAGGGGGGCGTCCACGTGGCGGCTGTTCTGAAGGATTCGGCCACGTACGAGCACGTCACGCCGGAAAGCGTAGGGAATCGCCAGCGGGTGCTGCTCAGCGACCTGTCGGGCCGCGGCAATGTGCTGTACAAACTTAAGCAGCACGGCCTGGCTGACCGTCTGAACGACGATGCCCGCCGAAATCTGCTCGATCGCGTCAAGCACATGGAGTATCAGGGCTACGAACTCGAAGCCGCAGAAGGCACCTTCGAGTTGATGGTCCGCGAAGCGCTTCGGCCCGGCGAGCGGTTGTTCGATGTGATCGGCTACGAAGTGTCGACGCGGATGATCAACGCCACGGGCGCGCCGGTGAACGAGACGACGGCCACCGTGACGCTGCGGGTTCGGGACGAGATCCACACGGCGACAGCGAAAGGCTGCGGACCGATGCACGCGCTGGAGGTTTGCCTCCGCCAGTGTCTTTCGAAGCTTTACCCACAGATCGCGGCGATCCGTCTTACGGACTACAAGGTCCGCGTGCTCGACTCGAGGAAGGGCACCGCGACGAAGGTCCGTGTGCTCGTCGAGTGGAGCGACCACAAGAAGAGCTGGTCGACCGTCGGCGTCTCCGACAACGTGATCGAGGCAAGCTGGATCGCGATGCTCGACGCCATCCGCCTTGAGCTGATGCGGCTCACCGAACAGGACTCAAGCATCGAGCGGGCAGTAGAAGACTACTGCTGGGGCGTCTGAGCGTCTTCCATCCAAACCGCGCGACGCGGTGGGGCCCAAGCGTTGCCTGGCTGAGAGGAGCGCACCCCGTGCTGCGCGCTCAGTCGCCCAGCAGCCGGCCGAATCCCTGCAGGCCGCTGACGTTGTCGCAGATGGCTTTGATGGCCGCCGTCACTGGAATCGCCAGCACCAGCCCGATGCCGCCCCAGATCGTGCCCCAAAACATAAGCGATAGAGTCACGGCGAGCGGATTGAGATGCAATCGGCCGCCCACGAGGCGCGGATAGAGGAGGTTCAGCGCGAGCAGGTGGAGGATGGCCACGGCGGCCACGATGGCCAGAAACATCGGGATGCGGGTGAACACGGCGAGCCCGGCGAACAGCGGCGGGATCAGAGCGAGCGGCAGTCCGGCGTAGGGCACGAGACTGAGGAAGCCGCTCAGAAGGCCGACGATCAGCCAGTATGGCAGGCCGATCCAGAAAAAGAACATGCAGCCGGCTACGCTGAGGATGAGTCCCAGAAGAAAGTTGCCGACCACGTAGGCGCGGGAGGCTTGTGTGATTCCCTGCCATGTTTTCCCTGCCGCGTGCCGGTCCGCCGGATCGAACAACGACAGCGCGCTCCGCCGGAAATGGTCGCGCCAGCTCAGCATGAAGTAGACCAGGAATGGCACGAAGCTGGCCATGAGAAGCACGTTGTAGATCGAGGCGATGTAGTTATAGAGATAGGTGAAGATAGACTTCGGTTCGGGATGGATCCGGACCTCCTGGATCGGAGGTGGTACGGTTGGCTCGACCACCAGGCGGGTTCGCTTGCGCCGGATCACGGGTTGCGGGGCGGCCGGTGTTGCCTCGGGCTCGCGGAAGCGCTTCGGGACAAAGGTTTCGACCAGATGCTTCTCGACGGCGTCGAGTTGGCCGGCCCCGGCGTCTACCAGTTCATTGATGCGCGCGCTGTAAGCCGGCAGGTCCTCGCGCAGGCTACTAATCTGCGTGTAGGCTCCGAGGCCGATCAGGTACACCACCACAAGAGCCAGGAGGCACGCCAGCAGGCTCGCTGCCGGACGCGGCAGCCTCAATCGCATGCCGAGCACCACGAGCGGCTCCAGGAGCACGGCGATGATGAGCGAGATGACGACGGTAATGCAGAACACACGGCCGTAGTACAGCAGCGCCACGGCGGCGGCGAGAGCGATCACGGAGACGCTCGCCGACGGCCGTTTTCCAGCCGGAAGCGAGGATAACAACACAGCCATCGGGAATCTCGAACCCAACTTTTATAATGAGGGTAACCGTGCATCAGGGCAACGAAAATCCGGGGCAGCGCCGCGTTCTGGCGCTCGACGTGGGCAAACGGCGCATCGGGCTGGCGGTGAGCGACCCGATGGGCCTGACCGCGCAAGGGCTCGACACGCTCGAGCGCACCACCATCCGCGAGGATTTGGCGCGGCTGGCCGAACTGGCTTCCAGCAAGGACGTCGGCCTTCTGCTGCTTGGCAACCCGCTCCACATGAGCGGGCGCGAGGGGCGGCAGGCCGAGTACGTACGCGAATTCGCCGGGCGTCTGGGCGCCGCGACGGGGCTGCCGGTGAAGCTTTGGGATGAGCGCCTGACCACCGTCGAGGCGCAACGCGTGCTCCGCGAGAGCGGCATCAGCATCGCCAAGCGCGCCCGCGCGGTGGACCGTCTCGCCGCCGTGCTGTTGCTCGAAAGCTACCTGGACGCGTGCCGCTCGTGAAGCCGCGTTTCGCCACGAGTGTTCTTGTCGCGATCGTTGCCGTAGTCGTGCTTGCCGCCTGGCTGCATCGGCCCTACCGGGGTTTCACTGAGAACGAGGTTTTTGTCGAAGTTCCGCGCGGCGCCGGCACGCTCAGTATCGGACGGCAGTTGGCCTCCGCCGGCGTGCTTCGTTTCGGTTGGCAGTTGGCTCTGGCGCGCCTCGCCAATCCCCACGCCCCGCTCCAGGCGGGTGAATACCGCTTCGCCGAGCCCGCGTCCCCGATCGACATCTTTCATCGCCTGGCGCGCGGCGACGTCTACTACCGGCAGCTCACGATACCGGAGGGCTCGAACGTTTTCGACATCGCTGCTCTCGTCGACCGGCTCGGAGTTGTCAGTTCTTCGCGGTTTCTGGCCGCGGCCGAAAATCCCGCGCTCATCCGCGATCTTGACCCGACGGCTCGAAGTCTCGAAGGCTATCTGTTCCCCTCCACCTACCGGATCGGACGGCACGCCACGGGGCGGGAGTTATGCCGGATGATGACGACGCAGTTCCGGCGCGAGTGGCGCGCGCTGGCGCCGCCGCGTGGCGCCGACTTACACGACGTTGTCACTCTGGCTTCCTTAGTCGAGAAGGAGACGGCTAACCCGGAAGAGCGTCCGGTGGTGGCGAGCGTGTTCCGCAACCGTCTCGAGAAAGGTATGCTGCTCGATTGCGACCCGACGACGATTTATGCCGCTCTGCTCGAGGACCGCTATCGCGGCGTGATACATCGCTCGGATCTCGCCAGCCACAACGCGTACAACACATACACGCACGCGGGCCTCCCGCCGGGACCGATCGCCAATCCCGGCTTGGACTCCCTGAAAGCCGCGCTCGATCCGGCTAAAACAAACTATCTGTATTTCGTCGCTAAACCAGACGGTGGCGGACATCGGTTCTCCCGCACGATCGAAGAACACAACCGCCGCGTCCGCGAGTACCGCCGTGGAGCCCGTTAAGCGCAGCAGGGCCGCGCGGCTCGCCACGTATCTTGAGAAAGCGCAGCCGCCGGTCATTGACGAAGCCGAGCGGGACCGGATCGCGGCCCTGCTCGCTCCGGTTCCGGAGAAAACGCTGCGCACCCTGCTGCTCAACTGCGGGCGGCCGCTCGCGCCGCTGGTCGAAGGCGTTCGCCAGGATTGTTTCGACTCGCTCGCGCGAACCCTGCTGGCGCTCGCCGCCGAATACCGCGCGGGATCCATCGAGCAGCGCCGTGCATGCCGCGCCGCGGTGATCCGCGCCAAGGACCACGCCCGGTTCTCCGCCCAGCGCAACGAGGCACTCCGTCAGGGAAAGGACGAGATGATCCTCTGGATGCTCACCTGGCTTGAAAATCCGGAGATCTTCCCCATGTGGCTCGAAATCCGCCGAAGGCTAAGGGACAATCGAGAAGATGAACCCGCAAACATTTCCGACTGATCCGCGCTACCCGATTGGCCGCTTCCACTACGCCGGTCCGCTCACGACGCAAGGCCGGGCCGAAGTGATCGCGCAGATCGCCGGGGCGCCGGCGTTTCTGCGCGCCGCCGCGACGGGACTTAGCGACGCCCTTTGTGCCAACATGACTGAGACACCTTCCCCGCCGTCAATTACTGTAGAGGGCGGAGAAAGAATCCCGTTCAGTGCCCAAGTCGAATCTCAACCAGTTGCCTGTAGAACAGACGGAGTTGGCGGCTCCGCAGCGCA
>DAIDIH010000041.1 GCA_027459465.1 Bryobacterales bacterium
TTGCTGGTCGGAAATTGTGAGATTCGTGCGAATCTCATGCTCGATCGGCACGGCGTCGAAGGGAAACCCGGCCCCCTGAAGCAGCCGCTCCAGTTTCTCCCCGTTCTTCCCGCCGGAAAGCAGCAGCGCGTGCGTCTTCGCACCGTAGGCATGAAGCACACGCGAGGCGTTAATTCCGCGCCCGCCGGCCGCGTCGCCGGTGGCCAGAATGTAGGCGCGATCGTCGAAAACAAGGCGGTCTACGCTGACGTTGTGATCGACCGCTGGGTTAACGGTTAGGGTGAGAATCAACTCCCAATGGTACCCTGAATTTTGAGGCGCCACCCTCATTTCTGGGCCTACTTCGCACTTTCCGCGGTCTGCATCCTCTGGGGCACAACCTACCTCGCCATACGCATGGCGCTGGAAATGTTTCCACCCGGACACCTGCTTGGAACGCGCTACGTGCTCTCCGGCGGCATCCTGCTCGCGGCCTCAATGCTTCGCGGCGCGCACGTGCCTCGCGGCCGTGAACTGTTCTCCATCGCACTCAGCGGAGTAATGACCATCGGCCTCGGCACCGGCTCGCTTATCTTCGCCGAAACCTGGATCCCCAGCGGCATGGCCGCGCTCTTCATCTCCACGTCTCCGTTCTGGATGACCGGCGTCGAGGCGCTTTGGCCGGGCGGCACAAGGCTTCACCTCCCCGAAATCGCCGGCATGGGCGTCGGACTCACCGGCACCATCCTCCTCGTCTGGGAAAGCGCCTTGAAAGCTCCCCATAGCGGAGCCATCATCGGCGGTTTCCTGCTCATGCAGTTCGGCTGCGCGGGCTGGGCCGCGGGCTCCATCTTCCGCCGCCGCATCGACACCCGCGCCCACCCGGTCGTAACCGGCGCCATCCAGCAACTGGCCTGTGGCATCACGGTCCTGATCCCCGCCCTGCTGTTTGAGCACGACCGCGTGCATTTCAACACGCGCGGGTTTTCCGCCCTGTTCTACCTCGTCTTCTTCGGCTCCATCGCCGGCTACAGCGCCTACGCCTATGCGCTGGATCGCCTGCCCGTCGCCCTCGTTTCCATCTACACCTACGTAAATCCCATCGTCGCCGTCTTCCTCGGCTGGCTGTTCTACCGCGAACCGTTCGGCGTCCGCGAGGCCATGGCCACCGGCATCATCCTCATGGGCGTGACCATCGTGAAACGCTTCGGACGCGCCCCGGCCATCGAGGACACGCCGGAACTCGAGCGCTCCCGCGCCTGATGCCGCCATCGCCGACCACCTATTGCGGCCGCTTCGCACCGTCCCCCACCGGTCCGCTACACTTCGGCTCGCTCGTCGCGGCCGTCGCCAGCTTCACCGATGCTCGCGCTCATCGCGGCCATTGGCTCCTTCGCATCGAAGACCTCGATACCCGTCGCAATCGCCCCGGCGCCGTTGACGCGATTCTTTACACGCTGCAGCGCGCGGCTCTCCACTGGGACGGCCCCGTAACGCACCAAAGCTCGCGCATCGAGCACTACGAGGCGGCGCTTACGCAACTTCGCCACGCCGGCCTGCTCTATCCCTGCACCTGCTCGCGACGCGAAATCGCCGATTCCATCGTGGGCATGCCCGCCTCGGGCGAGGCGCGTTACTCCGGCGCCTGCCGCGGCCGAGTCTGGGACAGCCGCTTCCCGCGCCCCCCGGCCTGGCGCATCCGCACATCCGCTCACCCCATCTCCTTCGACGATCGCCTTCACGGCCGCTTCGAAACCCCCAATCTCGAATCCTCCACCGGAGACTTCGTCCTCCGCCGCGCCGACCGCGTCATCGCCTATCAACTCGCTGTTGTCGTCGACGACGCCGCCTCCGGCATCACCGACGTTGTACGCGGCGCGGACCTGCTCGCCTCCACCTCTCGTCAGGTTTTCCTCCAGCGCACGCTCGGCCTCCCTACTCCCTCCTACCTTCACGTTCCCACCGCTACCAACGCCCGCGGCGAAAAACTCTCCAAACAAACTCTCGCCGCACCCGTCGACAATGACAACCCCGCGGCGGGCCTGTGGCTCGCACTCCGCTTTCTCGGCCAGCAGCCGCCACTCGACCTCCGCCATGCCCCTCCCCAGGACCTGCTCGCCTGGGCGGTGGAGCATTGGCGCCCATCTTCGATTCCTCGTGTGCAATCCGCTTCGTGCGAAAACCGGGAACCGTTAAACTGAAAAGGCGGTCATGTTCGTTCTGAGAATCCTTCTTGCTCTCGCTCTGATTCTCGGCCTCGCCGCGTGCGACACCAACGCAGCCTCCACGCCGCCCATCGGCGAAGCGTACGTCGCCCCTACGTCCCTCAACATCCGGCAGGAAATCAGCCTCCGTTCCGCCACCATAGCTACCGTCCACCACGGCGACGAACTCGATGTGATCGAAGCGAAGCGCCGCTGGTTGAAAGTGCGCACGGACCGCGGGGTGGAAGGCTGGACCGAAGCACGCAATCTCATGAGCGTCCAGCAGATGAAGGACCTGCGAAAACTCACCGCGGACGCCGGAACGATGCCCTCGCAAGGCTCCGCCGTCGCTCTCGAAGCGATGAACATGCACACGCTCCCCAACCGCCTGTCGCCGAGCTTTTATCAGATTCCGGAAAAAGGAAAACTGGACGTGCTCGACCGCGAGGTCACCTCCCGCAAGCAGCCCGCCCCCGAGCTCGTCTCCTTCCCCCGCCCGGTGCGTCCGCGCAAGCCGAATAAGAAAGAAAAGAACCAGCTCGCCATTCCGCCGCCCGCGCCGCCGCCTCCGCCGCCCAACTGGATCGAACTTTCGCGCACCGTGCAGCCCGAACCAACCGACACCGGTCCCACCGAGGCGCGGCCCGGCGAAATTCTCGCCAAGGAGCCGCCCAAGGTGGATGACTGGAGCCTCGTCCGCACTCCCGACGGCCACGCCGGCTGGGTTCTCTCGCGCATGTACAATATGGCCATCCCCGATGAGGTCGCCCAATACGCGGAAGGTCATCGCATCACGTCCTACTTTCCGCTCGGCTCCATCACCGACGACGAGCAGGGCGTCAAGAATCACTGGCTGTGGACGACCATGGCGGGAGTCGATCCGGACGACGATTTCGACAGCTTCCGCGTCTTCATCTGGAACCGCCGCCGCCACCGCTACGAAACCGCCTACATCGAAAAACGCATCGAAGGCCACTACCCGGTCCAAGCGGGACTCGACGGCAAGCCCGGTGAATTCTCTATCATCACCACCGACGATTCCGGCCGCTGGATCAAACGCACGTTCATCCTCGAAGGCTACTTAGTGAGAAAGCTCTCCGTAGAACCCTATCAACGCCCCGTTCCCGGCTCACCCGGCGCGAAGCCATCCCCGAACAAGGCCGCTCCCGAGGTGCAGGGCTTTGTCGCGCGCCTGAAGCAGACCGTCTCGAAGTGGTTCGCCCAGTGAGCGCCCCGCCCCTGCTGGATTTTCAAAACATCTCGGTCCGTCGCGGCGACCGCTTGGCTCTGAACGGCTTCACCCTGCGCGTCGACTGCGGCGAACACGTCGCCATCCTGGGCCCAAACGGCTGCGGCAAATCGACTCTGCTCAAAACCATCCTGCGCGAATGTTATCCCCTGAATCTTCCCGGCTCGCGCCTCAACCTCCTCGGCCGCGACACCTGGAACATCTTCGAGCTTCGCTCCACTCTCGGCGTGGTCTCGAACGATCTCGCCGCCACCTTCGCGCGCGATGTCACCGGCCTCGAAGCCGTGCTGTCCGGCTTCTTTTCGAGCATCGGCATTCACGCCCATCAGCAGATCACGCCGCAGATGCGCAAGAAAGCCATGGAGGCGCTCGTTCGCGTTGACGCCGCGCACCTGGCTAACCGCTGGATGGACGAACTGTCTTCCGGCGAAGAGCGCCGCGTGCTCGTTGCCCGCGCCCTCGTTCACGAGCCGCGCACCCTCCTGCTCGACGAACCCTCCACTTCGCTCGATATCGCCGCCCAGCACGAACTCCGCGAATCGCTTCGCAGCCTGGCGCGCGAAGGCCTCGGCCTCCTGCTGGTCACGCATCACGTCGCCGAAATCGTCCCCGAAATCGAACGTGTCGTGCTGCTGCGCGACGGCCAGGTTTTCCTCGACGGCTCCAAGCAGGACATACTTCAACCCGGCATCCTCTCCGAGTTGTTCGGTATCGATGTCGAGCTTGGGCGCCGCGACGGGTACTACTATATCTGGTGATGGAAACCCCCTGGCGCAATCCGGTCAAGACACGGCTCGAATCCGGCGAAATCGTTCTCGGAGCCACAATCACAACCAACGACATCGAAGCCGCGGCGCACGTTGCGACGCTCGGTTTTCACTTCCTGTGGTGCGAAATGGAGCACTCCCCGCTCACGCTGGAAACCCTGCGCAGCATCGTGCTCGCCACCCGCTCGCTGCCCGCGATGGTCTTCGCCCGCGTGCCCGTCGTCGAACTGTGGACCGCCAAACGCGTGCTCGACCAGGGCGTTAGTGGCGTCATCTTCCCCTTCTCCTCGACGCCCGAACTCGCCGCCAAGGCCGCCGCCGCATGCCGCTATCCCCCCTTCGGAGGCCGCGGTTCCGGCTCAGGGTTGGCTTCCGCGACCTGGCCTGAGCCGAAAAACTACGCCGACTCCGCCGACGCGAACATCGTCACCGTCCTCGTCATCGAGCAGGCGCAGGCGGTCGACAACATCGACGCCATCGCCGCCACACCCGGCGTCGACGTCCTGTTCATCGGCACCAGCGATCTGTCGTTTTCCCTCGGCCTCCGCGGACGCCAGGACGAACCGGCGTTGGAGGATGCCGTCGCCCGAATCGTCGCCGCCGCCAAACGGCACGGCAAATTCCTCGGGCGCCCCACCCCCGCCCCGGAAAAAATCCCCGCGCTCCGTGAGCAGGGTTTCCAGTTCTTCCAGTGCGCCACCGAACTCGGTCTCATGCGCCTCGGCGCCCGCCAGATCCTCGACCCCCTCGGCATCCCCGAAATGCCTCGAGAACGCCGCGCGATGTACTGAATCGCCGCTAACGGCCAAAACCCCGGCAACCCAAACCTACCCCCCGTTCCCCCCGCCGGCCGGCCGTTTCACCGCACCGCTCAACGCAAGATTCTTCCCATTCAGTCCCAACGAAGCTCCGTTAACGCAATCCGGTTGACGAAGACCGGTTTGCCGGATTAAATGAAGAGGTGCCACAGTTGCAACCATGTCGCAACTGAAACGACCATGAATTCCCTCCATCTCCAGCGCCGCTCTCTGGTCGAGGAACTGACCCGCCGCAGAGTCCGCCTCACCGGCCAGCGCAGAATCCTCGCCGAAACCATTCAGTCCGCCCGCGGTCATCTCGACGCCGCTTCCCTGCTCAAACTCGCTCGCAAACGCGACCGCGGCATCAACCGCGCCACCGTCTACCGCACCCTCGAGCTGCTTAAAGAGCTTCGTCTGATCGACGAACTCGACCTGATGCACCTCAACGGCGAAAAGCATTTCTATGAAGCCAAAACCACAGTCGATCACGTCCATTTGGCCTGCTTTCAGTGCGGACGGATCGAGGAATACGCCAGCCCGCTGTTCGAACAATTGAAAGCCGAAATCGAGCGGGCCAGAAAATTTCACATCCGCGTCGTCCGCCTGGAGATTGGCGGCCGCTGCAGCACGTGTTGCACTAGGGCGCGCAGTTGCGCCGAATGCGCGGAAGAACAGTGTTGTAAAGCCGCTCCGGTGAAACCGCCGGCGGCGTAGAATCCCGGGACGCGCGGTGGGACTTTAGGCGAAGCACGCCGCGCGCCCCGTTGAGAGAACCGGCAACCGGCTGGCTGACGATCCCTCGTTCATTGTAAGGGACGCGCCCCCGGTTTTGCCAAAAGGAGGCAAAACCATTTCGCGGAACAATTGCATTCACCGGGCCGCCCTGCCCGCGGCGGCGCTGCTTCTCGGCGCCCTCGCACCGCCGCTGCGCGCGCAGGAGAGCCCCTACTTCGTCACCTACGACCATCACCTGGAAGAGCCCGGCAGCCTCGACGTGGAATACTTCTCGACGTTTGGCTCCCAGCGCGGCGGCAATCCATTTGTCGCCCCCTGGCTCGAACTCGAGTACGGCGCCACCGCCTGGTGGACCACCGAGCTCTATCTCGACAGCCAGACCACGTTTCACGACAGCACCGTCTTTACGGGCTTCCGTTGGGAAAACCGATTCCGCCTTCTTGACCAGGAACATCCCGTAAACCCCGTCCTCTACGTCGAGTACGAAAACATAACCGGCGCCGACAAAATCCTGAAAGAGATCGAAGGCAACGACGTCGCCTCCGATTTTCTCGAGCCCAATGGCATCGCCGGCCGACAGACAAACCACGAACTCGAACTGAAGCTGATTCTTTCAAGCGACGTTCATGGCTGGAACTTCGCCGTCAATCCTCTGTTCGTAAAAAACCTCGGCGCCCCGGATCCGTGGGAATTCGGCTACGCCGCCGGCATCAGCCGCCCTCTCGCCGTCGAAGCCTCGCCGCAGCGGTGCAGCTTCTGCCGCGAAAATTTCATCGCCGGCCTCGAAATCTACGGCGGCCTCGGCACAGCGGACAGCTTCGGCCTTCCCGCAACCTCACACTACCTCGCGCCCGTCCTCGCCTGGAACCTCCCCTCCGGATGGACGCTTCACGGCTCGGTCGGCTTCGGACTGAACGGCGAAAGCCACGGTCTTCTCATCCGTTGGGGCCTCTCGCGCGAGTTTCCCGCCTTCGGCCGCCTCCTCGGCGCAATACTTGGGGGCAGACCATGAAACACCGCTTCGCCCGCGCCGCCCTCCTCGCCGCTCTGTTCGCGGCGCAAGCAATGGCCGTCCTCGGCACGTCCGTCCTCTGCCGCGTGCCCTCGAAAGCGCGGCTTCGTCCCAACCCCTTGCAAGCAAGCCGCGCGGCGGCGCAAGCCGGCGCCAAACTCTTCGCCCGGCACTGCGCGGGCTGCCACGCCGCCAGCGCCCGGGGCCGTTACCGGGGACCTGTGCTCAATTCCGCCGCCCTTAGCCATGCCTCGCCCGGCGCGCTCTTCTGGATCATCTCCAACGGCATCGTCCGCCGGGGCATGCCGCCCTGGTCAAGGCTCCCTGAGCCCGAACGATGGCAGATCGTGACGTTTCTCACGTCCGGATCGAGGCCGTCCCCGGCGCCAACGCCGCTCCGCTGAACGCAAGCTTAGCTGATCGTCCAGCCCTTGCGGAACGTCGGGCTGAGATACTCATTCGCCTCAGGCCGGTTCGTTACACGCAGGTTCACGCTGTCCCACTCCAGCTTCCCCTCAAACCGCGTGCTCAACGCCCCCAGCGTGATCCATTCGGCGAACGAAGCCGCAACAGAGAAGTTCGAGCACGCCGGGTCGCCGCCCTTGCAGGCCCGGATCCAGTCGCGATAATGGCCGGGCGAACGCGTCAGGAACTCCGGCGGGAACTTGTAGTCGCGCATCTTCTCCACCGGAATCAACCGCGTGTATTCGCCATAGGTCCCGGTCGTAATCAGACCCTTGTCGCCGACAAACAGGCTGCCGTTGCTGCCGTGCGCGATCCGCGCGCCCACCATCGCGTCCAGCTTCGCGTTCGGGTCGTTCGGCGCCGGCCGGCGCCGCGGACGCTCGGGCTCTTCCGCATGAGCCGGCGCAGGTTCAAAAAACGCCGGAGTAAAGATGCCTCCAATGATGCGCGGATCGTGGGGCGCCATCGTCTGGTCCAGGTTGCCGCGCTTGTTCCGAGGCAGGTCGCCCAGAATCTCGCCCTTCGGCACACCCGGAATGTCTGGCTGCTCTTCCATCGCCGAATACCAGAACACCTTCACCGCGGGCATGTCCCCGCGCTGCGGAAAATCGAACCGGATCACCGATTTCGACGGGAAGTAGTACTTGCTGTCGCCTTCCTTCTTGAGACACTCGACGCTCGACGGCGAGCCCAGCCGCAGCGCCATATTCGGCGCCCCAAGAATATGGCACGCCATGTCGCCCAAATCGCCGCAGCCGAAATCGTAGAACCCACGCCAGGCGAACGGCGCATACTTGTCGCTGTACGGCCGGTTGTCGGCGATCCCAAGCCACAGGTTCCAGTCGAGCGTCGCCCGTTCCGGAGTCGGCGAGGGCAGATCCGGCAGCCCTTGCGGCCACACCGGACGATTGGTCCACGCATGCACCTCGGTCACATTGCCGATTTCCCCGCTCCAGATCATCTCGGCGCACTGCCGCGTCCCCTCGTTCGAATAGCCCTGGTTACCCATCTGCGTGGCGACGCCGTACTTCGCCGCCGACTGCGCCAGTTCCCTGCACTCCCACGGCGTCCGCGCCAGCGGCTTTTGCACGTAGACGTGCTTGCCGCGCTCCATCGCCCACGTGGCCGCCGTGGCGTGCATGAAGTCCGGAATCGTGACAATCAACGCGTCGACGTTCTTGTCCTCCTTGTCGAGCATCACGCGAAAATCCTTGTACTTCGGCGCCTGCTCAAACCGTTTGTACATCGGCGCCGCGCGCTGATCGTCCACATCGCACAACGCAACGATGTTCTCGGTCTCGGCGCAGGCGCGGATGTCGCTCGCCGCCTTTCCACCCGCCCCGATCGAGGCAATGTTCAACTTTTCATTTGGCGAACGGTAGCCGAGAGCCTTCAGCGACGGCACGGACCCAAACCCCACCGCCGGAACCGCACCCGCAAGCAGCGTTCCGTAGAAAAAATGACGCCGGCTGATCCTTGAATCGTTCAATTTAGTTCTCCTGGAGGAATTCCGACCGGAATTATATCGAAATGCGAAGTTCTACGTTGCAGCGAGCGGGTAACCGATCGACTCGCGCAGCCAGTCTGCGTTCGCCCGCACATCGTCGATCAGAGCTTTGCACAGCCGTTCCCGTTTCTCGAACAGACGATATCCGCTCCCCGGCCGCAGATAACCGCGCGCCCGTGCGTCCTCGGCAAACAGTTTTTCCTCGCCGATCTCCGCCGCCCGCCGTTCATACACAGCCCGCGTGTCGAGCAGGGCCTTCACCAGGAACGGAATCACCAGCGTGTAGTCTGCCTGCAGGCTCTCCGTGGTCTTCTGATAAACGTCCTTGTCCACCTTGCCCCAGGTCACCGCTTCGGCCGGCGGACACGATGAGAGCGACCCATCGGTCACCGGCGCCGTCGTAATCTGCACGTCGAAGTAATACCCGCTCACGTTCGGAATGCCCAAAACCTGGCCCAGCGCCGGCTCCGGCTGCAGATTGTAGTTCTTCGGCACCCCGCCGCCCAGGATGAAAGTCGCCAGTCGCCGCGCCTCACTCTCAAACAAACCCCATCGGTGGTACGCGCACGACTCGAACACTTCGGCATGAAGATCCAGTTCGAACGCATAACTCGGCGCAATCCCGGCTTCCCGCATCGCCCACAGCTTCATCGAATTCAGGAACACGCTCCCGTCGGCCGGCGCGCCGACCAGCACCGGGATCGCCATCTCGTGGCACGTCGCCAGCAACCCCCGCGGCACGCCATTCCGCGCCTCTTGCGCGGCATAATACCGGCCCAGCAGGTAGCGCAGTTCCGTCCCGGTCATCTTCTTCTGAAACTCCGGCTGCCTCAGGCAGGCCGCCAGAAACCGATCCTGATCGAGCAGCACGTCTTCATCAAAAGCGACGTCGGTCACCCGGATCGTCCGTTCGTCTCGCAGCGCGCCGTCGTCGCCGAAGATCGGCACCTCCTGAAAGGTCCCCTCATTGGATGTATCGAGCGCCCGATGCCCGTCGTGGTAGCAAACCGCGTCCGTCGTGCTCAGGTAAGCCACCCAGCCTGTCTCGAGCAGCGGCAGCAGCCACGTAAAGTGCTGCCCGGACACCGTCACCGGCCCGGAAATCGCCAGCGTCAGCGGCACGCCTTCACCGATCGCCTGATCGAGAATCGAATAAATCTGCCGCAGAGACCTTCCGCCGAAGGCGGGCAGGCAATCCAGAAACACCTCATGCAGCGTCGCGCATTCGTCGACGCGCCTCGTTCGAAGGGCGCGTCTCTTTGAGCCGGTTCCAGACATCAAACATGAAGGTAGCAGGGGGATCGCAGCCGGGGCCAGCCCCTGGGCCGGCCCAGATGAGGGAGCAAATCTAGCCATGAGGCGCCCTCAGCGCTACTGACTGCGGGAATTCAGCCGATTATACTAATCGGTGGCGTCTCGCATGCCATTTCGCGTCCTGATCTGCGTCTGCGCCAGTGCTAGTCTGGCCTACGCCCTCGACCCGGCCAAGGCGATCACACAATACCGGCAACTGGTTTGGACCACCGACAACGGCTTACCTCAGAATACTGTCACCGCGATCACCCAAACCGACGACGGATACATCTGGCTCGGCACCGAAGAAGGCTTGGCCCGCTTCGACGGCCTGCGCTTCGTGCTCTTTAACGAAGAGAACACGCCGCGCATCTCCAACAATACGATCGGCGCCATGGCTGCCGAGCCCGGCGGCGGCTTCTGGGCGCTGACCCTCGGTGGCCTGCTCCACTATTCCGGCCGCTCGTTTGAAACGATCGGTCCCGCCTCCGGTCTTCCAACCCTCAAATTGAATGCGATCGTCCGCGATCCGGGCGGAACACTATGGATCGCCACGGACGATCACGGCCTGCTGCATTATGTGGCGGGAGCGTTTGAAACAAAGCATCTCGCCGGCGTGGGACCGGAACCCGCTTTACGAGCGCTCGCGCGCCAGAAAAACGGCGTCCTTTGGATCGCCTCCAACCGGGGCCTGATCCGCTTCGCCAACAACCGCGCCACCTGGTTCACCGCTCGTGACGGTCTTCCGGACTCCGACGTTCTCACCGTCGCCATCGGCCCCGACCAGACCGTGTGGTTTGGGACCCACAAAGGCGACGTCGTGCACTTGCACGACGGCAAATTCGAAGTCGTCCGTTCCGCCGGCATCCCGTCCAACCCGGTCCGGCAGATGTTGTTCGACCGCGACGGGAATCTGTGGCTGATTTTCGAAGGCGCCGGTGTCGGCCGTTGGCATGACGGCAAATTCACGCCATACCGCGCCTCCGCCGGCCTGCCCGACGATGACGCGGCATCTCTTTTCGAGAGTACGGACGGAGAATTGTGGATCGGGGAATCCAATGCCGGTGTGGCGGAACTCGCCGATCCTCGCGCCTGGAACTGGGGCGTGCCCGAAGGTCTTCGCGCGCCCCTTGTCTGGGCGATCGCTCAAGGCAGGGATGACGCCATCTGGTTCACCAACGCGAGGGGCGGCATCGGACGCCTCGTCAGAGGACAGGTAGAGATGTATCCGTCCGCGGGCGGCGCTTCCAAAGTGAATGCCATCAGCCTGCTGGTAGATCGACACGGCGAGGTTTGGTCGGGCGGCGACCACGGACTCGTCTACCGCATCGCAGACGGCAGGTTCGACAGTTTCAAACTCCCAGGTTCCTCCGGACAATGGCCCATTTCCTCCGTCGTCCAGGACAATTCGGGCGTGATCTGGTTTGGTTCCTTCGACGGCCTCACCCGCTATGATCACGGCGCCATGCGGCGGTTCACGGTCAAGGACGGCTTGGCGTCCGGTCTGGTGGCGTCTCTGTTGGCCGCCCGCGACGGAAGCCTCTGGATCGGCTGCCGCGGCGGCCTATCGCACCTCGCCGGCGGCAAATTCGAAAACTACGGAAGTGCAGACGGTCTGCATGGCGACACCGTCAGCGGCATGTATGAAGACACGGACGGCTCCCTCTGGCTCGCCATGAGCAGCGGCGGCCTCCAGCGGCTCAAGGACGGCCATATCGCTTCCATCGGCCTGCGCAACGGGCTCTGGACGCACTCGATCAACGCCATCGTCGACGACGGTCGCGGCGACTTCTGGCTCACCTCCGATTCCGGCATCGCCCGCATTCCCAAGCGCGACCTCGACGCCGTCGCTGACACAAACCACTTCCTGCCTTCCTACGAACTCTTTGGCCGGCAGGACGGCATTCGCAATCCCGAGTGCAGCGGAGAAGTCACCATGGCAGGCATCCGCGCCCGCGACGGCCGCCTGTGGTTTCCCACCGTCAAGGGCCTAGTCACCATCGACGTGGACCACCTCCCGCCCTTCCCTCCTCTCGCTCCCGTGGTTCTCGAACAAGTAGTTGCCGACGGAAAAAGCCTCCCGCCGGACTCAACCGCCACTCTCCGCGCCGGCCACGGCGAATTCGAGATCACCTACACCGTCCCGAATTTCGCGAATCCCGCCGGCATCCAGTTCCGCTACCGCCTCACCGGCGCGGATTCCGACTGGGTCTACGCCGGCGCCCGCCGCACCGCTCACTACGCCAACCTCGCCCCCGCCGAATACCGCTTCGAAGTGGAAGCCGAAAGTGTCCCCGGCGCCTGGACCCCGCCCCTACGCGCCTTCATCTTCCGCGTGCCGCCGCTGTTCTACCAAACCGGTTGGTTCCTCGCCCTCTGCCTCGTCGGCGCCGCCGCCTGTCTTGGCGCGGGCTACCTGTACCGCACCCGCGCGCTCCGCTCCCGCAACACCGAACTGGAACGCAGGGTGGCGGAAAGAACCGCGCAGATGACCCACGCCATGCGCGCCGCCGAAGCCGCCGCCGCCGCAAAAAGCGAATTCCTCGCCAATATGAGCCATGAGATCCGCACGCCCATCAACGCCGTCGTGGCGCTCGCGGACCTGCTCCTCGGCTGCGGTCTGGAGGCCGAAGCCCGCGAATACGCCGAAACCATCCGCAACGGCGCGCGCACGCTCATCTCCATCATCAACAACATCCTCGACTTCTCCAAAATCGAATCCCGCCGCATCGACCTCGAACACCAACCGCTCGACCCGCGCCGCTGCGTCTCCGACGCGATGAGCCTCGTCCGTATCGAAGCCGAGCGCAAGGGCCTGCGCCTGGAATCGAAAATCGCACCCGGCACGCCCGATAAACTCCTGGGCGACCCAACCCGCCTCGGACAGATCCTTCTCAACCTCCTCAGCAACGCGGTGAAGTTTACCGGCGAAGGTTCCGTCACCGTCTCCGTCTCCAGCTCCAGACCCAATCCGATGGCGCCGGTACGCCTGCAAGTGGAAGTGGCCGACACCGGCATCGGGATCCCGGAAGACCGCCGGGACCGGCTCTTCCAGTCCTTCAGCCAGATCGACAGTTCCACCACGCGGCGCTACGGCGGAACCGGTCTCGGCCTCGCGATCACCAGGCGGCTGATCGAACGCATGGGCGGCCGTATCGACGTCATCAACACGCCCGGGGGAGGCGCCACCTTCCGCTTCTTCGTTCTGCTCGACACCCCGCGCGAGGAAGGGCCGGCCGAAACTGCGCCGCAACTGGCCGCCGCATCTCCCTCCACTCCCAATGGCTCGGCCTTGCGCGTCCTCGTCGCGGAAGACAACCCCATTAACCGCAAGGTCGCCGCCCATCTGCTCTCCAAGCTCGGCCATTCCTACACCACCGCGGAGAACGGCCTGCTTGCTCTCGCCTCCGTCCTCGACGCTCCTACCGATGTTGTCCTCATGGACCTGCAGATGCCCGAAATGGACGGCCTCGAAGCAACCCGGCGCATCCGCGCCTCGTTGCCCGCCGCCCAGCAACCCTGGATCGTCGCGCTTACCGCTTCGGCCTTCGAACACACGCGCTCGGAGTGTCTGCAGGCCGGAATGAACGATTTCCTCAGCAAACCCATCACGCTCGACGCCCTTCGCGCCGCACTCGTTCGCGCCGGCTCGGGCGAAGAACTCCTCTCCGGCCCGGCCACCTCCAACACCTGAATCTTCCGCCGTTCCCGTTTCTCCCGCACCGGGACGGTATCATAGCGGAATTGGTCCTGCCACGCTTCTATCCGCTCGTCGACACCGGACTGCTCGCCGAGCGCGGCTTTCCGGTCGAGTCTTTCGCCGAGGCCATCCTCGACGCCGGCGCACGCCTGCTCCAACTCCGCCACAAGGGCCCCTATACCCGCAGCGGCTTCGCCATGGCCCTCCGCCTCGCCGCTCTCTTTGAAAGCGCCGGCGCGCTCTTCGTCATCAACGACCGTGCCGACATCGCCCGCCTCGCCGCCGCCGCCCTCCACCTCGGTCAGGACGATCTTCCCGCCGCCGCTGCCCGCAGACTCCTCGGCGCCACCGCCCCCATCGGGCTCTCCACCCACAACGAAACGCAACTTCGCGCCGCCGCGGGCGAGCCCGTGGACTACCTCGCCCTCGGCCCGTTCTTCCCCACCGGCTCAAAGCAGAACCCCGATCCCGTCGTCGGCCCCGCCGAATTCGCCCGTCTCCGCAGTCTCACTTCCCGGCCGCTCGTCGCCATCGGCGGCATCACTCGCACCAATGCTCTCCAAGCGATCGGGGCCGGCGCGGACTCCGTGGCGATCATCTCCGATCTCATTCCCGGCGAACTCACTCCCCGCGCCGTGCGCGCCAGGACCGAAGAATGGCTTCAACTACTGAAGACGTAAAAACCGGCCTCGTCAAAGGGCTCGGCCTGTTCGACTCCACCGCCCTCGTCGTCGGCACGATGATCGGTTCCGGCATCTTCATCGTCTCCTCCGACATCGCCCGCCAGGTCGGCTCCCCCGGTCTCCTGCTCGTCGTCTGGCTCGTCTCGGCCGCCATCACCATGACCGCCGCCCTCAGCTACGGAGAACTTGCCGCGGCCATGCCCCACGCCGGCGGCCAGTACGTCTACCTCCGCGAAGAGTTCGGCCCGCTCAGCGGCTTTCTTTACGGCTGGACTCTCTTCCTCGTCATCCAGACCGGCACCATCGCCGCCGTCGCCGTCGCCTTCGCCAAGTATCTCGGCGTCTTCATCCCCTGGATCGCCGCCGGCCACTATCTCCCCGGCACGCAATTCATCCGCCTCGATACCCAGCGCATCGTCGCCATCGCCCTGCTCGTCTCCCTCACCTGGCTCAACACGCGCGGCGTCCGCACGGGCGCGGCCGCTCAGAACCTGTTCACCGCCGCGAAACTCTCCGGCGTCCTCGGCCTCGCCGCCGTCGGCCTCTTCCTCGCCGCCAACCCCCATGCCGTTTCGCGAAACTTCGGAAGCTGGCACGCTTTCTGGGGTAGCGCCTCGCTCGGCTGGACCACCATCCGCCTCGTCGGCGTCGCTCTCGTCGGCGCCCTGTTTTCCTCCGACGCCTGGAACAACATCACCTTCACCGCCGGCGAAGTCAAGAATCCCCGCCGTAACGTTCCACTTTCCCTCGTCCTCGGCGTCGCCATCGTCACGTCGCTCTACCTCGCGTTAAACGTCGTCTACCTCCGCGCCCTGCCGCTCGAAGCCATCCAGGGCGCGCCCGAAGACCGTGTCGCCACCGCCGCCGCCTCGGTCCTGCTCGGCTCCATCGCCGTGAAACTCGTCGCCCTCACCATCGTTCTCTCCACCTGCGGCTGCGTCAACGGCCTCGTCCTCATGGGCGCGCGTGTCTACTACGCCATGGCCCTCGACGGCCTCTTCTTCGAACGCGCCGGAAAGCTCGACCCCGTCCGCCACACCCCCACCGCCTCGCTCATCATGCAATGCGCCTGGGCCTGCCTGCTCACGCTCTCCGGCCGCTACAGCGACCTGCTCGACTACGTCATCTTCGCCGTGATGCTGTTCTACATCCTCACCATCGTCGGCCTCTTCCG
>DAIDIH010000042.1 GCA_027459465.1 Bryobacterales bacterium
CGGCGTGCTGATCTGAAATCCATGCACCCCGTTCCCAATGCCCGCATTCACCAGATCCTGACGGAAGTTACCCGCCGTCACCGTCTCGATGTAAACCCCGTCCCCATACAGATCCACCGTGATCGGCGTATCCGGCTCCGCCGAATTCCACGCCCAGCCGCCCAGCGTCGAACAACCCCACGTGTCCACCCATCCGCCCAACTGCGCCCAGCCCGGCGCCGCCCCAAGCGCCATCAGCGCCAATACCGCCCCCGCGACCTTCACGGCACCACCACCCGCAGATCCTGCAGATGAAAGTTCGCCTTATACTTGGCCAGCGCCGCTTCAATCGCCGCCCCGCCCGACTTGCCCGCCGCAAACGCCACCACCCCCGGCGATGTATCCTGCAGAATTTCGTTTAAAGCCGCCCGGTTCGCCGCCACGAAAAGCACAATTGCATGCGTGCCATCGTCGGTCGGCGTGGACGCAAACCCCAGAATCCCGCTCCGGTCGCCCGGCGCCGCGGGCGCGGCCGGCACATGCTTCGGCCGGAACGGATCCGCCAGCGTCCCAGACCCCACCATCGGAACCACCGCCCAAACACGGTGGTACATGTTATTCCCGTCCACCCGCCGCTGCCCAAACAGAAAGGACGGAATCGCAAACGTAAGTAAGCTACATAAAACGAAAGATACTCGGAAACACCGCGGGAAGCAGACGCGCATGGGCCGAGATTATTCCAGAAATCAAAATCTGTCAAGGTACATTTTCGAAATATAGTACTTCCTCCGACGCGAAACCTCCGCTACAATCCGGTTACTATACGAGTAATTACGGACGGCAAATCGGCTGATTATCCACTTACCGCAAGCTCCATCGCCGGCCCGAACTCGCCAAGGATCCCGCCACGCTCCGCACCACGCCCCACTCGCCCGCCTGCCGCGTCAGCCGCACCGCCCGCGTTCCCAACGATTAACCCTCTCCAGCGGGCAGTCCGCGATCGCCACCATGAATACCAGGTCCAGAGGCCAGGGAAGGCCTTACTTGGAGTGCCCGGGCGTCGCCAACAACGCTCTCCGCGCGACGGCTGCACTCGGGTCCGGGAACATAGGTCCGGTGAAGTCACCTCGCTCGATTCTTTGGCGAGCCTGACTAGCCAATCTCCCATTCCAGCTGGCTCTGCACCACAAGCATTGACGGACCACACCGCACGGCCTACACTGAAAACGAACTGGCGCGAGATCAGTAGCGAGCACGTGCAGCCCAGTCACAAGGAAGTTCACCAGATGGAAGATTTTTCGTTCGACGTTCACATATTCAAGGAAGGCGATACCTTCGTCGCCTACGTTCCCGCCCTCGACCTATCGAGCTGCGGCACTGCCGATGATGAGGCCCGCCGCAACATCCGAGACGCCGTCCGCGGTCTTCTCGCATCGAGCGCGGACATGAGAACGCTCGACGACATCCTCCTGGAAGCTGGATATCAACGTGAGGGTGAGCACTGGCGAGCACCGGAATCCGTGTCAATCGATCGTCTCACCATGAGCGACAAGTAGTCCATGGCCGCCATCCGTCCGGTTCCCTATCAGGACCTCATTCGCGTATTCGAGCAGGACGGATTTCGCTTTGACCGCCAGTCCCCAGACCACCGCATCTACATTAAAGCGGGTGTAAAACGCCCGCTCGTTATTCCCACCTACCCCGCGGTTCCTGTCTTCATCATCAAAAACCTCCTCCGCACCGCTGTCATGAGCCGCGAACGACACTTCGAGCTTCTGAATCAGTAAGACGGCGAGCATTTTACCATTCGCCGCCACGACGCACCGCGGCGTCATCGGCCCTGTGCGAGTACCCCACTATTACGGGCCCCGCACATAATCTAACCCGCTCACGGAATCCCCCGGTTCAACCCGTCACCCCCTTACCGTGCACTCGCTGATCGCCGCCATAAGCTGCTCCCTTAACCGCCGCAGCACCGGCGAATCGTTCCCTCGCAAATACACCAGCGCCACCTCGATCGGCAACTCGCTCTCTTCGAGCGGCCGGTACATCACCCCCCGCCGGTGCGAGCAAACCCACGCCGGCAAAATCGACAACCCCGTTCCCGTCGCCACGAACCCTTCCATCGAAAACGGCGACAGCGACTCCTGCACCACCCGCGGCGTCACCCCCGCCGCCGCAAACCGCTCCTGCAGCATCCCGTAAATCCACGGATTCGCCGTCCGCGGAAACAGCACCAGCGGAAAGCTCCCCAAATCCGCCAACCTTATCGCCTCCTGCTCGCCCAGCGGATGCCCCTCCGGCATCGCCACCACCAGCGGCGCCCGCGCCAGCCGCTCGATCGTGAAATCCTCCTCATCCATCGGCGCCCCACAGATCCCCGCCCGCACCCGCGCCGTCCGCACCGCCTCCACCAGCTCCATCGTATCCATCGGTGTGAACTGCAGCTCCAGCTCCGGGTACTCGCCCTCCAGCGCGCTCTTCACCATCGACACAATCCCTCCGTCGAACTGCGAAACAAACCCCACCACCAGCCGCCCCGCCGTCCCTTCCCCCACCTGCCGTGTCAGCCGCACTGCCCGCTCGGCGTTCGCCGCCACCCGCCGCGCCTCCTTCAAAAACACCGCCCCCGCTTCCGTCAGCCGTACATAATGCGTGTTCCGCTCAAGCAGCCTTACCCCAAGCTCCTCCTCCAGCCACTTGATCTGCTGGCTCAACGGAGGCTGAGCCATGTGCAGCCGCCGCGCCGCCCGTCCAAAATGCAGTTCTTCGGCCACCGCGATGAAATACCGGAAGTGCCGCAGATCCAACTGGGCGCTGCTGCCCAACGGTAAGTGCGAAATCGTAGCATGCTTGCCCATCGTCTCTCCCTTTAGTGCATCGCCGCTGCCGCGCCCGGCTTCGGCTTCCGCATCAGAAACGCCAGCGGAACCATCGCCAGTGTCACCGCCGCGAAAATCACCACCGCGTCGATATACGCCAGCACCCCTGCCTGCCGCTGCATCGCTCCGTAAAGCTGCGCGTACGCCTGCTTCGTCGCATCCGCCGCGCTCGCCCCCGCCGCCTGCAGCGTCCCGCTCAGCCCGCCCACCGCCTCCCGGAACCGCGGGTTCAGCTCCGTCGTGTGCGCCGCCAGTACCCCCTGGTGATACTGCGCCCGCCGCGCCAGCAGCGACGTCACCGTCGATATCCCCACGCTCCCGCCCACGTTCCGCGCCAGGTTCATCAACCCCGATACGCTGTTATTGTGCTTCTGCGGCACACCCGTGTACGACAGCGTGTTAATCGGCACAAACAGAAACGCCATCCCGATCGATTGGTAAATCCGAAGCCGCACCGCGGTGGCAAAGTCCATCTCCAGGTTCATCGTCGTCATGTGATATAAGGCCACCGCGCTGATGAAAAACCCGAACGCCACGAGCCGCCGCGGATCCAACTTAGTAACCAGAACCCCGATGAGCGGCATCAGCAGCATGATCACAAACCCGCCCGGCGACAGCACCTTACCCGCCAGTTCCGCCGTGTAACCCATGAACGTCTGCAGCAACTGCGGGATCAGCACCGTTGTCCCGTACACGCTGAAACCCAGCATGAACATCATCACGAAGGAAATCGCGAACGTCCGGTTCTTGAATAAGTGCATCTCGATGATCGGGTCCCGCTGATAAATCTCCCACACCACCGCCCCCACCACACCGATCACCGTCAGCACCAGAAACACAACGATCAAATGCGAGCTCAGCCAGTCCTCCCGCTCGCCCTTGTCGAGCATCACCTGCAAACTCCCCAACCCCAGCCCGATCAGCCCCAGCCCGATGTAATCCACCGGCCCGGCTTTGGCCCGCTCGCTCGCCAGATACGGCGGGTCCTCCACCATCCGCGACGTCAACGCCAGGGAGACGATCGCCACCGGAATGTTTATGAAGAAAATCCACCGCCAACTGAAGTTATCCGTAATAAATCCGCCCAGCGTCGGACCCACCGCCGGCGCCAGCACCACCGCCAGCCCGTAAATCGCAAACGCCATCCCGCGCTTGGCCGGCTCGAACGTGTCCGCTAAAATCGCCTGCTCGCTCGGCGCCAGCCCTCCCCCGCCCGCCCCCTGCAGCACGCGGAAGAAAATCAGCAGCCCCAGCGTCGGCGCCACCCCGCACAGAAACGAACTCATCCCGAACAGCGCCACGCACAGCATGTAAAACCGCTTCCGCCCGAATCGCGTCGCCAGCCACGCGCTGATCGGCAGCACCACCGCGTTCGACACCAGGTACGACGTCAGCACCCACGTGCTCTCGTCTTGCCCCGCCGACAAACTCCCCGCAATGTGCGGCAGCGCCACGTTCGCGATGCTCGTATCCAGCACCTCCATGAACGTCGCCAGCGTCACCGTCATCGCGATCGCCCACGGGTTATATTTCGGCTTCCATTGTTCGGACACACTACACCTCTCCGCGTTCTAATCCACGAATCACGCGCCGTTACTGCAAGTAAACCTTCGGCACCACCGACATGCCGGGCCGCAGCCGATGATCTTCGTTCTGCCCTGGGTCCAGGTCGATCCGCACCGGAATCCGCTGCACCACCTTCACGTAATTCCCCGTCGCGTTCTCCGGCGGAAGCAGACTGAACCGCGACCCGCTCGCCCCGCCGATGCCCGTCACATGACCCGAATAATCGCGGCCAAACGCATCCACCGAAAACTTCACCCTCTGCCCCGCCTTCATCTGCCGGAGCTGCGTCTCTTTGAAGTTCGCCGTGATCCAGATATCGTCCAACGGAACAATCGCCAGCAACTGCTGCCCCGGCGATATGTTCTGTCCCACCTCCACCGTCTTCTTTCCCACCACCCCGCTCACTGGCGCCACAATCGTCGTGTAGCTCAGATTCAACCGCGCCTGGTCGAGAGCCGCCTTCTTCTCCAGTAACTTCGCCTCCGAGCCCTTCAGCCGCGCCCGGCTCACCGCCACCTGCTGCGGACCCGTCATCGCCTGCTGCACCGTCGCCTCCGCCTGCGAAATCCGCGCCTGCGCCTGCTCGATCGTCGCCTCCGCCACCGTCACATTCTGTTGCGCCTCCTGCAACGATGCCTCCCGCGCGCTCAACGCCGCCTTCGCCGCGGCCGCCGTCTGCACCGCCTGGTCGTACTGCTGCTGGCTCACCTCTTCCTTCGCCACTAGCTGCCGGTATCGCCCCACATCGTCGGCAGCCTTCTTGTAATCCGCCTCTGCCTCCGCCACCTCCGCCTGTGCCGATGCAAGCCTCGCATGAGAGGCGTTCAATTGCCGCTCCGCGCTCAGCAGTACCGCGCTCGCGTCCGCCTTCGTCGAATGTGCCCCCTTGAGAGTACTCGCCGTCGTCACACTAGTAATCGGCACATCGGTCTGCGAACTCATCACGCTGGCCTCGGCGTCCGCCACATCCGCCTCCGCCTTCGCCACCGCCACTTCGTAATCCCGCGGGTCGATCTTCACCAGCACGTCCCCCGCCTTCACATACTGCGCGTCCTCCACCAGCACCTCGGTCACGTGCCCGCTGATCCGCGCACTGATCGAATTCACGTGCCCATCCACCTGCGCGTCGTCGGTCGACTCGTACGAGCTGAAATAGCCCCACGCAAAATACCCGCCCACCGCCAACGCCGCCAGCAGGATCGGAATAATGATCCGCACCTTCCCGCTCCGCCTCCGCACCGAGGCCTTCTCGCTTCTGGCTTCTTGCATCTCTTCTTCTGTCGTTTGTGCCATCTCACTTCACCTCGATGAACTTCTTGATGGTTTCCGCGGTCGAACCCAGCGCCCGCGCCAGCGCCGCCTTCGCCACGTTATGCGCATACAGCGCGGCGATCAGATTATCGTTCGCCGACGCCACCGACTCCTGCGCCTGCACCACTTCAATGTTGTCCGTCACTCCCGCCACAAACCGGTCCCGCGCCTGCACGAGCGTCTCGTTGGCTAACGCAAGGTTGCTCCGCGCTACCGCCACCTGGTCCGACGCCGTCTTCACATCCAGCAGCGCCGCCCGCACCTGGTAGTCGATCTGCGCTCCCAGGTTCGCCAGCTCATCCTCGCTCTGCTTCAGCGCCGCCCGCGCCTTCTCCTCGTCGCCGCGTATCCGTCCCCCGTCAAATAGGTTGAAGTTCACCGTCCCGGCCACCTCGAACACCCCGTGCGAATTGTTCGGAGTCACACCCGCGTCCCCGTAGTATCCGTTCACACCCACCGTCGGATACCATTCGCCCTTCGCCGCCCGCACCGTCTGCTCCGCAGCCGCCACCTGGTGCTTCGCGCTCAGATAATCCGCCCGCTGCTTGTAAGCAAGTTGATCCGCCTGATCCGGCGACATCGTCTCAAACTGCACGAACGGTGTCTGGTTGGCAATATGAAAATCCTGCCCCGGCGCAAGCCCGATCAACCGCCCCAACCCCAACTTGTCCTTCGCATACTGGTTCTGCTGCGCCAGCAGCCTCTGCTGATCCTGCTTCAACTCCACTTGCGAACGCAGCACATCGATCGATGGCGATACCCCCGCCTTCTTCTGGTCCACGGCCCGCTCGTACAGCGCCTCCGCGGTCTTCACCTGCGCCTCCAGCGCCTCCGTCCGCGAAGCGTCCGCAATGATTAGCAGATACCCGTTCGCCACCGCCTGCGCCACCAGATCTTTCGCATCCTCCACCGTCAGCCGCGCCGCGCTCTCCCGCTCCCGCGCCGCCTTCAGCGTCTTCAGTTTGTTGTAGTCGAACGCCGTCAGCGAAACATTCGCCTGCGCCATCGTGTAGTGGAACGGCCCGACAATCGACGGAATCCCGTTGAACCCCAGCGCCGGTATCGACGGAAAGTTGAAATTGAACCCAAACGTTTTCAGGTTGATTTGTTCTTCCACCGCCTGCATCGACGCCGTCACCTGCGGCAGCAGTGCCGACAACGCCTGAAGCCGCTCCGCCCGTACCGTGTCGCTCGCCGTCCCACTCTCCAGCAAACCGAGATTCGCCCGCAAACCCCGTTCGATCGCCCCGTCAAGCGTCAACTCAATCGCCGGACCCGCCGCGCCCGCCGGCACGCTCCCTTGAAAATTCACCGCCTGTTGCGCCCGCGCTCTCACACTCCCAAATCCCAAAAACAGAGCTAGCGGCAACACACTCGCTGTCTTGATTTGCATGATGATTTCCGCTACCGAGGGGGCCCAACTCCTTCCCCACCGGTCGCGCCGTCTCACTCCATTGTCCCTAAGATAGATGCACTTCGATGCAGCCAGGCCGCAATTATCAGCCGCTTGGCTATACCGATTCGATATAAGCTAATACGCAGAACATATTACCGCTCACTCCGCCCCGGCCACCAAAGCCCGCCCGAGAATCCCCACCTTCTCCCACGCAGGCACCCGCACCCGCTCCTCCAAAACCCGCTCCCCAGCCCCCTCGATCCGCTCCAGCAACCGCCGGTAAATCTCGATCAGAGCCCACAACGACGGCCTGCTCCTTCGATGAATCAGCTTCAGCAAAGGGCGCGACGTCGCGTAAAGCTCCCGCGCCCGCTCCACCTCAAACCGCAGCAGCCGCCGGAAATTCTCCCCCGCCTCCATCCGCTCCACGCCGAATCGCCGCAAATCCTCCCGCGGCAGATACACCCGCCCGTGTTCTTCGTCCTCACGCAGGTCCCGCAAAATGTTTGTAAGCTGGAACGCAATCCCGCACTTCTCGGCCAGCGGCAGCGCCTCGGGCGACTCGAACCCGAAAATGTGAATCGTCGTCAGCCCCACCACACTAGCCACCCGGTAGCAGTATTGATACAGATCCTCGAACGTCTCGATCGTCCGCGGCTCCAGGTCGCTCCTCACCCCAGCGATCATGTCCGTGAAGTACGGATGCGGAATCCGGAACCGCGCCACCGTATCGCAAAACGCCGGCCACAGTGGGTTCTCCGGCATCCGCCCCTCGAGCGCCGCGTCCAGTTCCTCGTGCCACCGGTCGATCGCCGCCGTACTCGCCCCGGCTTCGTCGCTTAAGTCGTCGCAGAAGCGCATGAACGCGTACACCGCGCACATCGCCATCTTCTGCTCCCGCGGCAGCAGCAGGAAAGAATAGTAAAAATTCCGCGCACGCTGCCGCGCCACATGCCGGCAGTAGCGGTAGGACTCCTCGATCCCTACGCTCATGCGGCGCGCGAAAACGCCACGCGGACCAGGCTCCGCACCAGCAGCGCCGCCCGCTCCGCCTTACCAATCGCCGGACGCCGCTCCAGCACGTTGTAATCCTGCCGCTCGATCTTCTCGAGGACCCTCATCCCCCCGCGGCTGAACAAATCCAAGTCGAGCGCCAGCCTCTTGTCCACCGTCCCCACCAGCGGCAACCCTCGCTCGAACAATTCCCGCGCTACTCCCACCGCTTCGCGCATCGCCTCGCGAAAGCCCGGCGTGAACCGCCGCGCCATCACTTCCTCTTCCTTGCACCCGTGCCTCCGCAGCACCTCGATCGGCAAATAGATCCGGTCTTTCTCCAAATCCACCGCCACATCCTGCCAGAAATTCGCCAACTGCAGCGCCGTGCACGTCGCGTCCGACATCCGGTCCCGTTCCGGATCGCGATACCCGCACAGCCGCAGCACCAGACGCCCCACCGGGTTCGCCGAATTGCGGCAGTAACAGAACAGCTTCTCCCACGTCTCGTACCGGCTCACCACCTGGTCCTGCTCGAACGCGCGGATCAGCGCCCGGAACAGCGCCGGTTCGAGTTCATACTGCTTTGCTGTCCCTTCAAGCGCCGCGAACACCGGATGCCGCGTCCGCCCTTCATACATCGCATCGAGTTCCCCGCGCCACCATGCGAGCAGCCGCAGGCTCTCCGCCTTATCGCCGATCTCGTCGCCCAAATCGTCCGCCCAACGGCAGAACGCATATACGTTGTAAAAGTCCTGGTGCAGATGCCGCGGCAGCAGCACGCTCACAACATGAAAATTCTCGTAGTGATTTGTCGCCAGCCACCGCGTGTAAGCCAACGCGTCCGCCTGACCCCACTTACGCTCCATCAGCGCCGGGCGCTGCACATACTCGGCCGGCATCAGATAGCCGGTCTCAACCGCCTCGCTCGTCACGGGATGATCGCGGTCTTCATGTGACCATTGTGGCTCGTCAAATGATGCATCACCTCGAGCAGATTCTCGAGCGGTTCCACCCGGTTCACGAAATCCCGCGCTGTCGCGCCGCCTTCGGTCACGATCTCCAGCGCCCGCAGCACATGCGCCGGCGTGTGATGGAAGCTCGCCATGCATGTCAGGTTCGAATAATGCATCAGCGACGTGTCGATCTCCACCGTCGTCCCGTTCGGACAGCCACCGAAGAAATTCACCACGCCCCCGCGCCGCGCCAGACGCACCGCCGTCTCCCACGCCTCCGGCCGCCCCACCGCCTCGATCACCGAGTCCGCGCCTCGCCCGTCCGTCAACCCGCGCACTTCCTCAACCAGCGTGCCGCCGTCGTCGCGCGCAATCAGGCCCTCGTCCGATCCCATCTGCCGCGCATGTTGTAACTGCACCGCCCGCCGTCCGATCGCAATCACCCGCGCGCCCAGCACCTTGGCCATCTTCACGAACATCAGGCCAATCGGCCCAAGCCCGATCACCGCCACCGTATCGCCCGGCCGCACGCCCGTCTCATCCAGTCCCCGCAGCGCGCAGGCCAGGGGCTCGCACAGCGCCGCGTCCTGATAAGACACGCTCGCCGGCAGCTTATGCGTGTTCCGCTCCACGATCCGCGCCGGAATCCGGATATACTCCGCATACGCGCCGTTGTTGAAAAGCAGATCCTCGCAGAGATTTTCCTGCCCCCGCCGGCAGTAAAAACACACTCCGCACGGAGCGGAATTGGCCGCCACCACGCGGTCGCCGGGATGGAATCTCTTCACACCCGGACCCACCTCCGCCACGTCGCCCGCCAACTCGTGGCCGAATAAAGCCGGAGGCACGATCATCCGCGCATGATATCCCCGCCGGAACACCTTCACATCGGTCCCGCACGTCAACGCCGAACGCACCCGAACCAACAGGTCGCCCGGCTCGAGCCTCGGCACCTCCACGTCCTGAATCCGCAAATCTTCCCGGCCGTACAACACGGCCGCTCTCATCCGTTTCAATCCTGCCACCTTTGAGGCTGCACCATAATTTTCAGCGAGCGCTCTAACGGATGCAAGGCCAGCTCAATCCCGTCCCCGATCTCATCCAGCGCAACAATGTCGGAGATCAAGTCTTCAACCGGCAGCGCTCCACTAAAAACCAAATCGGCCGACTCTTTCTGCAAATCGACCGACGCACTATAAGAGCCCAGCAATGCCCGCTCACCGACACAGACGTCGGCGCCGGATACTTCGATTCTTTCTTGATGCGAAGTCTGGGCGAACAGTAATATTTTCGCACCGGGCCGGGTCCCCTCGACGGCCTGCTCCACAATCCCCCGCGCCGAAGCGGCCACGATCGCGAAGTCCGCTCCCCGGCCTTCCGTCAGCTCCCGCACATGCTCCCGGAATCGCGCGTCCCGCGGATCGTACGCCGCCAACGCGCCAAACTTCTCCGCCATCCCACGCCGGTGCTCCATCGCGTCCGTCACTAGCACCGCCGCGCCCGCCCGCCGCGCCAGCATCGTGAAAATCAACCCGATCGGCCCCTGCCCCAGCACCACAACCACGTCCCCATGCCCCGCCCCCAGCATCGCGAATCCCTTCACGCACGTGTTCACCGGTTCCACAAACGAAGCCCGCTCGAACGCCACGCCCTCCGGTATCTTCTCGATGCCCCGCCGGACAATCCAGTCCATCGCTCGCACATACTGCGCGAATCCACCGCCCGCCGGCTCAAACCCCGCCGTCACTCCAACCCGCTTGTACACCGGACACTGCGCGTACAGCTTATGCCGGCAATAAAAACAATCCATACACGGGATATGGTGAAATACCACCACGCGATCGCCCGGCTCGTACTCCCTCACCCCCGCCCCCACCGCCGCGATCACGCCCGCCGTCTCATGTCCGAATACCCTCGGCGGCGCCAGCAGGTCGTACTCGATCTTCTTCAGGTCCGTGTGGCAGATCCCGCAGCTCTCCACCTGGATCAACACTTCGCCGTCGCCGATCTCCGGCGTCGGAATCGACTCGACTCTTACCTTCTGATTCCCCAGGTACACCGCCGCCCGCATCGCCGAAGGCACCTCTCCCAGGCGCCCCTGAGCCAGCGCGTGCGCCGCAAGCCCGCCGATTTGTCCGTCCTTAGAACCGGCAGCCGGCAAGACCGTCTCCTAACTGAATCGATGCCTCCTCGCACCGCCGCCCAAAGCGAATCAGGGCCGCTAGCCTCTTCGGCCGCCCGATCGCCGCCAGCGCAATCCGGCTACGCGAAAACCGCCCATCCGGCCCCCGGTATCGATTGAAGTCCATCGGCATGTCCTCGTTCGCTCCGTCCGTCACCACGCGAATGCAATAGAACGGTAACCCCTGCTCCTGCGCCGCCGCCGCTACTCCGGCGGCTTCCATCTCTACAGCCGCGGCGCCCGTCGCGGCCAATTGCCGCTTCTCCCACGCCGTGCTCACTACGCGGTCTTCTGACAGGATCCGGCCCCTCAAAAACCGCGCCGGACACTCCGGCACAGCAGCGGTCCAACTATTGACCGCCGTTCCTACTAGAATATCGCCAACCGCCAGGTTCGCGTCGAGCGCCCCGCAGTACCCCGTGCTCACCCACGCCCCCACCTCGCCCGCCGCCTCTACCGCCTCCCGCGCCAACTTCGGCCCCGGACCGTTGGCCGCCAGCACCACCCGGCGCCCCGCCCACTGCCCTTCAGCCAAATAATCAATCGGCGCTCGCATCCTTCGTACTCCGCTCAACAACCTCACAATCCCGTCGAACTCCCGCCGCTCCGCGGCCACAAATCCCAGCGTGCTCAACTCGCGATGCTCAGCCTCCGCGCCTCCGGCACATAACCGTTCGCCTGAAACCACTCCACCGCTCGCTCCAGCCCTTCTTCCACCGGCCTCGGCGCAAACCCCAGTTCCCGCCGCGCCTTCTCCCAGCTCACGAACATCTTCTTCTTCGCCATCCGCACCGCATCGAGCGGCGCCCGCGGCTCCCGCCCCGTCACCCGCGAAATACCCGTATCGATCATCCCCGTGAAATACGCCATCGCATAAGGAATCTTCCACCGCGGCGCCGGAATCCCGCTGATCGCCGCCAGCTTCCCCAGAATCTGCTCGAGCGTCAGATTCTGGCAGCCCAGAATGTACCGCTCTCCCTCCACACCCCGCTCGCACGCCTGCAGATGCCCCATCGCCGTGTCCCGCACATCCACCAGGTTCAACCCCGTCTCGATGTAAGCCGGCATCCGCCCCAACAGAAAATCCAGAATGATCCGCCCCGTCGGCGTCGGCTTGAAATCGTGGTCTCCCACCGGCGCCGTCGGATTCACAATCACCACAGGCACCCCCATCCGCGCGTACTCGAGCGCCACCCGCTCGGCCTGAAACTTCGACCGTTTGTAGTCGCCCGCCATTTCCGCCTCGCCCACCGGCGTCGTCTCGTCGCCTTCCCCGCCCGCCGGAATCCCGATGCACCCCACCGTGCTCGTGTACACCACCCGCTCGGCGCCCTCCCGCAGCGCGGCCTCCAGCACGTTCCGCGTCCCCTCTACGTTCGAACGGAACATCTCCGCCCGGTCCCGCGCCCACAGCCGGTAATCCGCCGCCGCGTGAAAAATCAGCCCGCACCCCGCCGCCGCCCGCTCCACCGACGCCGCATCGCGCAGATCGCCTTCCACGCGCTCGGCATCCAGTTCCCGCAGCCGGCTCCCCGGACGCGCCAGTGCCCGCACCGTGTAGCCGCGCTCGTTGAGCAGCCGCGCGATGTGCCAGCCCAGAAACCCCGTGGCTCCCGTAACTAGTACTGGTTTCATAAGGCGCGCAGCCTTTAGCCGCGGCCTGCGCTCCTCGCCTGGAGAAAACAATTCAGCGCCATCACCGGAAATGAGTGCCGGTATAAGTGATAACTCAGGTAGAACACCCTCGGAAATCCCGTGCCTGTGGCCAAATCCTCGTCCCAGGTTCCGTCGCTCGTCTGCGTCCGCAGCAGATACTCCACCCCGTCCTTCAGACTCGCGCTCGTCGTGTCTCCGCCCGCCAGCAGCGCCAGCACCGCCCACGCCGTCTGAGATGGCGTGCTCGCCGCCGCCACATAGCGGTTCTCATCGTAGCTGGCGCAACTCTCGCCCCAGCCGCCGTCGAAGTTCTGGTTCGCCCGCACCCACTCAAGCGCCCGCTGCACCGGCGCTTCCAACTCGCTCACCCCCGCCGCCGCCAGCCCACGCAACGCCAGGAATGTGCCGTAGATGTAATCCACGCCCCACCGGCCGTACCAGCTTCCGTCCTGCTCCTGCGCCTGCAAAAGATACTTCACGCCGCGCTCGACCGCCGGATGATTCTGGCTCACCCCGCAGGCGCACAGCGCTTCGAGCACTCGCCCCGTGATGTCCGGACACGTCGGGTCCAGCATCGCGTTATGGTCGGCGAACGGCACGTAGCTCAGCGACTCCCAGTTGTTGTCCACATCGAAAGCCGCCCACCCGCCGTCCTTCGACTGCATATCGAGCAGCCACTTCACCGCCCGCTTGACCGCCGCCGACTGCGCCGCCGGCTTTCCCTGCGCCCGGCTCAGCGCCAGCAGCACCATCGCCGTATCGTCAATATCCGGATAAAACTCGTTGGCAAACTCGAAATACCACCCCGCCGGCTCCGTCTTCGGCCGCTTCACGCTCCAGTCGCCCTTGTGCCGCACTTCCTTACTCAGCAGCCAGTCCGCCGCCCGGCCCAGCGCAGCCTCCGGAGGCTCGCCCCCCAATCCCAGCGCATAGCCCGCTATCGCCGTGTCCCACACCACCGAAAAACACGGCTGGAAATAAAACCCGCGCTCGTCGTCCACCATCAGCCGGTCGAACTGCCGCTGCGCTTCCACCCGCTCCGGATGATCCGCCGGATACCCAAGCAGATCGAGCGCCATGATCACATACATCATCGGCGGATAAATCGCACCCAGCCCGTCGGTGTACCGCGTCCGCTCGAGCATCCACTGCTCCGCCTTCCGGATCGCCTTCTCCCGCACGTTCCGCGACCCGCGCTTCTCCCACCACTTCAAGAACCGGTCGGCCTTATAAAAGAAACTCCGCCAACTGAAAAACTTCGCGCCTTCCGCAAACTCCGTTTTCACGCCAGGCACAAACAGTTCCTGCAGGTCGAATCCTTTCGGCACGGGACGCCGCGGGTCGAACGCATGAACGATCGCCAGCGGAATCACGATCGCCCGCGTCCACGACGACATCTGGTAAATGAAATTCCCCGGCAGCAGCATCAGCTCCGGCGGAACCGTCGGCGCGCCGTCCCGCGGATACAGCCCGAACAGGCTCAGGTTGATCTTCACGTAGCTGTTCGCCGCCTGAATCCCGCCCAGCGCCAGAATCCGCTCCCGCGCCCGCTTCAGCCGCGGATCGTCGTAGTCGAGCCCAGCCAGCTTCAGCGCAAAATACGCCTTCACCGTCGCGCTCACCTCCGACGGCCCCTGCGGATAAATGTTGAATCCCCCGTCGGGTAACTGCCGCGCCAGAATGCTCTCCACCGCCCGGTCGATCCGCTCGCGCTCCGGCGGATTCCAAACTCCATCCACCGGCGCGTGCAGCCAAAGCTGCAGCAGAATCCAGTCGCTCTCGAGCGTGGTGTCCGCCGTCAGTTCACCCCACCAGTAACCGTCGCGATGCTGCCGCTCCAGCAACCACTCGGTCGCCCGCGCTACCGCGCGCGTCGCTCCGCTCGACAACGCCTCCGCGACCGGCATCGTCTGACTCATACCCTCAGCTCGGCGCTCCCTCCGCCGATCACCGGAAGTTGGAATCGCACGTCTTCTTGTTTCAACTCCATCTCCTCGAGCAACCCGAATCCGAACTGCGACTTCAGCGTCCAGATCAGGTCCTCCACCAGCACCTCCGGCGCCGACGCCCCCGCCGTCACAGCCACCGTCTGCACACCCTTCAGCCACTCCGGCTTCATCTCCCCGGCATCGTCCACCAGATACGCCGGCACGCCTTCCTTCTCGCAAACCTCCACCAGACGCCGCGAGTTCGAGCTGTTCTGGCTCCCCACCACCAGCAACATATCGCACAACGGAACCACCGCTTTCACGCCTAACTGCCGGTTCTCCGTCGCATAACAAATATCCTGGCTCTTCGGACCCTGAATCGCCGGAAACCGCTCCCGCAGCCGCGCAATAATATCCTTCGTCTCATCCAGGCTCAGCGTGGTCTGGGTCAGATACGCCATCTTGTCCGGGTTCGGCACTGCCAGGCGGTCCACATCCTCCACCGTCGAAACCAGAACCGTCGACTCCGGCGCCTCACCCAGCGTCCCGATCACTTCATCGTGACCCGCATGCCCGATGAGGATGATCGTATACTGCTGTCGCGCGAACTTCACACATTCCAGGTGGACTTTCGTCACCAGCGGGCACGTCGCGTCAATCACCTGCAGGTTCCTCGCCTTGGCCTCCGCCCTCACCGCCGGCGACACCCCATGCGCGCTGAAAATCACCCGGGCGCCCTCGGGAACTTCTTCCAGCTCTTCTACGAAAATCGCCCCGGCTCGCCGTAACTCATCCACTACGTGCCGGTTATGCACAATCTCCTTCCGCACATACACCGGCGGCCCATATAAGTCGAGGATGATCTTCACTACATCGATCGCGCGCACCACGCCCGCGCAAAATCCCCGCGGCCGGAGAAGGATTATCTTCTTCGCGGCGCCGTCAAGCGTCTCGGTCGTATGTTGCGGCATAGGCGGAAACGATTATTATAGCAACACGGGTTCCACCCATTTTTCTCCTTCAAAACAGGACCGCCCGGTATTGTTTCGCTACCCTCGTCCCGCTCTCCCGCTCTTGATAGAATGAAAACGAACCTGCGGCGCCACTCGATGTCCACTTTTTCTTGCACGCCCCGTCTGGACGAACTGGTTTCCTCGATCTTCGCCGAAGCCGCCTCCCGCCTCCGGGCCGCCGCCGAGTCCTACGTCCGCCAGGAAACCGAAGCCCTCCACCAGACCGCCCGCCGCCTCCGCTTCGCCGAAGACCATTCGGTGTGGGCCGCCACCCTCGCCGAAGCCGCCGCCGCCCGCCTCCCCCGCGCCGTCGTCTTCGCGCTCGAAAATCGCGAACTCCGCGTCGCCGCCGTCCACCCCGCCCCGCCGGCGCCGCCGCCCGCCGCCATCCCCCTCGCCTCCGCCCCCGCCCTCGCCGAAGCCGTCACCTCCGCCGAACCCGTCGCCGCACTTCGCATCCCCTCCGAACTCGGCCCCGCCCTCGCCGCCTGGTTCGAATCCGCCTTCCCCAACGGCGCCACCGCTCCCGCCCCCGCCCGCTTCACCGCCTTCCCCATCGAAGCCTACGGCCGCATCGCCGCCCTCCTCTACGCCGAAGATAGCCTTCCCGCCGATGCAGGCCGCCTCGAACTCCTCGCCGACCTCGCCGGCGCCATGCTCGACCGCCGCGCCGCCCGCGCCAACGGCAACAACCTCGTTTCTCTCACCACCCTCCCCCCACCCCCACCCCGCCAGGCCTGGGAAGACCTCCCGCCCGAAACGAAAAAAATCCACCTCAAAGCCCAGCGCGCCGCCCGCGTCCTCGTCGCCACCATCCGCCTCTACCATGAACCCCTCGTCGAATCCGGACGCAGCCAAAAAGACCTTTACCGCTGCCTGCAAACCCAAATCGACGCCGCCAGGGATGAATACCGCACCCAATATCTGACTGCGTCCCCGCCGCTGCCCGATTACTTACATCTGGAGTTGCTCCGTACACTCGCCAATGATGATGAGTCCCTCTTTGGCCCGGCTTATCCCGGTCCTCTGGTTTAGTCTCACCACCCTCGCCTGGTTCCCCACCCCGGCGTCGGCTTCACCCACCTCGTCCGCTCACCGCAAGAAATCCCACCACAAATCCAAGGCCCGCCGATCCTCCGTCAAAACCGCCAAAAAGTCCGCCCGCTCCCGCCACCCGGCCCGCATCGTCCCACCTAAGGCCCCGCGCATCGTCACCGCCGGCGCCGGCACCCTCGCCGCCCTCGGCCAGGCCCACTCGCTCAAACCCACCTCCGCTTCCGCCGCCGCACTCAAACACTACGCCGCCGCGCACCAGGGAACCGCCGCCGAAGGCGAAGCCAATCTCGCCCTCGCCGCCGTCGCCTTCCGCCAGGGGCAATGGGACAACATCCCCGCTTACACGCAAAAAGTCCGTAAACTCCTTCCCACCCTCCCCGATTACGCCGCCTACTACCTCGCCGGCGCCCAACTCGCCGGCCATCACCTCGACGAAGCCCAAAAAACCCTCGCCCCCGTCTGGATCCAAAGCCCCGCTTCCCCCTTCATCGGCCCCGCAACCCTCCTGCTCGCCCGCGCCTGCCTCGACACCCGTCAACCCGAAAAAGCCCTCGCCATCCTCGACGCCCACGCCGCCGACGTCCCGCCCCCCGCCCTCGCCTTCCTCCGCGCCCAGGCCTTCGATGCCCAGGACAAACCCAGCGAAGCCTCCCGCCTCTACCAGACCGTCTTCTACGACTTCCCGCTCTCCCCCGACGCCCCGGCCGCCGCCCAAGCCCTCGCACGCCTCAAAAACCTCCCCGGCCACCCCACGCCCACCGCTACCCAGATCCTCGGCCGCGCCGGAAAACTCCTCGACGCCGGCCAACCCCTCGCCGCCCAGCGCTTCCTCGAAGACTCGCTCGATAAACTCGACCGCCCCGGCCGCGAAATGGCCCAAGTCTTGATCGGCGCAGCCATGCTCGCCGCCCACGACGACCGCAAAGCCGACTCCCACCTCCGTGCCCTCGACCTCTCCACAGAGGACGCCGCCGCCGCCCGCCTCTACTACCTCTCCCGCGCTGCCTCCCGCCTCGACCGCGTCCCCGACGCCCAGCGCGCCCTCGACGAACTCGCCCGCAAATATCCCCAAAACCCCTGGCGCGAGCGCGCCCTCATCACCCTCGGCAATCGCTTCCTCACCGAAAACGACACCGCCTCCTATACCCCCCTCTTTCGCGCCTGTTATGAATCTTTCCCCGATTCCTCCGACGCCGCCTATTGCAACTGGAAATTAGTCTGGACCCAATACCTGGCAAATCCATCCTCGGCCGAGCCCGGCCTCCGTAACCACCTGCTTACTTACCCGCACTCCCCCAAAGCCAACGCCGCCCTCTACTTCCTCGCAAGAATCGCCCAATCCCGCGGCGACCTGTCCCAGGCAACCTCCTACTACCGCTTCGTAACTTCCTGGTACCCGAA
The DNA here is from genome assembly GCA_027459465.1 of Bryobacterales bacterium. Taxonomy (GTDB): domain Bacteria; phylum Acidobacteriota; class Terriglobia; order Bryobacterales; family Bryobacteraceae; genus JAJYKC01. The sequence continues at coordinate 18,320 of DAIDIH010000042.1, forward strand.
TTCCTATTACGCCATCCTCGCCCGCTCTCGTCTCTCATCCCTCGACCCCCCATCGGCGCCCCCTCCGCCTACACTCCTGCGCTTCCTCGAGGGCTTGCCTCGTCCCTCTCTCCCGGCTTCCACAGACTTTCAACCCAACTCGTTAACAAAATCCCGCATCGCTCGCGCCCAAATCCTCGCCACCGCCGGACTCAACTCCGAGGCCGAAACCGAATTGAAATACGGCGCGTCCCACGATGGGCAGCCTCAAATCGCCGCCCTCGAACTCGCGTCCCTCGCCAGCAGCCGCGATGCCGCCGATCAGGCCATCCGCTATATCAAGCACTACGTCCCCGGCTATCTCAACCTCCCACTCAACGACGCGCCTTCCAGGTTCTGGCAACTCGCCTTCCCCCTCCCCTACCGCGGCGCCCTCTTGCGCTACAGTTCCGAACATTCCCTCGATCCCTACCTCGTCGCCGCCCTCATCCGCCAGGAATCGGAATTCAACCCCCGCGCCATCTCCTCCAGCAAAGCCCTCGGCCTCACCCAGGTCGTCCCCTCCACCGGGAAATACCTCAGCCGCCGCGCCGGCGTCCCGCGCTTCCGCACCGCCCTCCTGTTTCAACCCGATACAAACTTAAGAATTGGAACTTATTACTTGCGAACTCTCCTCGATAACCTACATGGAAGTTCCGAGGCCGCCCTCGCTTCTTACAACGCCGGCGAGAGCCGCGCTCAACTTTGGCTAAGCTGGCACACTTACCGCGAACCCGCCGAATTCGTCGAAACCATCCCCTTCAGCCAGACCCGCGACTACGTCGAAATCGTCCTCCACAACGCCGATGTCTACCGCCGGTTGTATGAAAGCGTTAACAAGTTATACCCCGAAGACAATTCCACTGATTCCGCCACAAATACTTTCTGAAAACTCTTTCATTTTCGACCCAACGGTGAGACACTGAAACTAGCAGCGGAAGACAAACCTGTTTTCCACCGCAAGCCGCGTGGGTAGGTTGCCACGAAGCACATGTTCCTCCACGGCAGGACGAGAGTGTAGAAGGATTCGTGTGAGGCAAGAATGCGCTCAATCACGCTATTACCGGAAACCATAGCCCAAGCAGACGGGATCGGCCCAACCTCCGACCTCGGCCCCGCAGCCGGCAAACTACTGGTCCTTACGCTCGAAATCACAAGATCCGTCGAACAGGAAAGCCTCGAAGTTGAGGTGTTTGGCTCAACCGACGGCATAACCTGGGGCGATAAACCCATTACAGCACTACCGCAAAAATACTATTGCGGTATGTATTCCGTGCTAATTAACCTCTCCCGCAGACCGGACATCCGCTTCCTGCGGCTCGCCTGGAAAATGAAACGCTGGGCCAGGGCGGACAACATGCCGCTTTTCGCGTTCTCTTCCTACGTCGAAGAATCCGGCGCCCGCCTCGTTCCCACGTCCGTAACTTCCACATCGACGGCGGCAACAGCCGTCGCCGCCGCCTGACTGACATCTAGTTCCGAAATTGCGGGGAACCCGGCCGCCAAATGCCGCGTTCCCCGCATCCCTACACCCGAAACTCGTCCGCCCGCCAGCTAACCACCGCCTTCTTAATCTCCTTCAACTCCAGTTTCTCCTCGAGCGCCCGCTTCACCAGCCCCGCTAACTCCCCATCGGAGGCAAACCGCAGCCCCACAAACTGCGGCGGCGTCAACTCCCCGATCCGCCCTCGCAACTCCTCCGGCAACACCCTCTGCATCCGCAGCGTCTCCTCCAGCCGGATCAGCCGGTCCTGCACCCTCAGCGAATACAACCGGAGCTTCAGCACCAGCAACACCAGCAACAGCGCCATCACCAGCACCCACGCCGATTCCCATCCCGGGCGCTGCGCCGCCCGGCTCACGGCAATCCCCACGTTCACGCACACCACCGGAACCAGCACGAAATGGTATAGCGGGTCAAAACGCACGTGATTTTTGTAATTCTGCTCCGCCATCGAAGCCTCCTTGGCAATCCGAACGAACGACGAAACCACTCAGGGCCGGTTCATCAAACTTGCCACATACCCCGCCCCAAAACCATTGTCGATATTAACCACCGTCACGTTGCTCGAACAACTGTTCAGCATCCCCAGCAGCGCCGCCAAGCCGTGAAAGCTCGCTCCGTACCCGATGCTCGTCGGCACCGCAATCACCGGCGCCGTCACCAACCCTCCCACCACGCTCGGCAGCGCTCCTTCCATCCCCGCGCACACCACCACAACTTTGGCCCGCTGCAGCCGCGACGTGTTCTCCATCAACCGGTGAATCCCCGCCACGCCGACGTCGTGGATCGACTCCACCTCGTTCCCCATCGTCTCCGCCGTCACCGCCGCTTCTTCCGCCACCGGAATGTCGCTCGTGCCCGCGCACACCACCGCAATCGTCCCCCGCCCCCTCATCTCCCGGTCCCGCCAGATCCGCACCACCCGCGACAGCGGAAAATGCTCCGCCTGCGGGCTCAGCGCCACCACCCGCCGCGCCGCCTCCTCGCTCACCCTGGTCACCAGCACGTTCCGCGACCGCTCCACCAGCCGCGCCGCGATCGCCTCAATCTGCTCCGGCGTCTTCCCCTGCCCAAACACCACCTCCGCCATCCCGTGCCGCAGCGCCCGGTGATGATCCACTTTCGCAAATCCCAGGTCTTCAAACGGCATGTGCCGCAAGCGGTTGAGCGCCGCGTCCACATCCGTCATGCCTTGGCGCACTTCATCCAGCAGGGTTCTCAGTTGCGTCGAATCCATGAGTCGCTTCCGAGAATAACAGACCCGCAGTCTATTTCGGTCCTTTGCTCAGCCGCCGGAAATAGTCCGCCGCCGCGTTCGCGTAGCCCTGCGGCGCCGCGTCCGGTGCACTCGTCCGGATTTGCCCGCCCGTCTGCTCGTCCAGCTTCCGCCGCAACTCCGCCTCCACCTGATCGAGCCCCGGCAACACCGTCCGGTTCAGCCGCGCAGCCAATTCGTCCTGGTCGCCATGCCAGTTCATCCGCCCCAGCTCACCCCAAACCTGGTCCAGTTGCTGCTCAACCCCAGCCTGCCCGCGCGCCATCCGCCGCAGCCGCGAAAACCCCTGCACGATCCCGTCCTGCTCGGCCTGCGACGGCTGCGGATTCGGACTCCCTCCGCGCGGCGACGCCGTTCCCCTCTCGAGTGGCGATGTCATCGGCTGCCCTTGTTCCTGCCCCTGCCGCCCCGCTTGCCCGCTCTGCCCCTGCATCCGCGCCTGCATCCGCTCCAACCGCTGCCGCAAACTCTCCACCTCGTTCAGCGCCTGCTCGGTCTGCTGCGCTCCGCCATCCTTCCCGCCCGCCGCGCTCTGTTGCCCGCCGTTCTCCGGCTCCGCATTCAGCGCCTTCTGCGCCTCCTGAATCTGGTCGTTCAGCTTATCCAGACCCAGCCCCGTCATCGACTCGCGCATCCACGTGTACTGCCCTTCCCCACGCCGGATCCAGTCTGAATTCATCCGCATCCTCTGCTCGAGCTCGTTCTGCTCCGCATCGCCCAGCGCCTGCCGCAGTTTCTGCGCCGCCTCCGGCTGACTTTCCGCCATGGACTGCGCCGCCGACTCCAGCTTCCGCTGCAACTGCCCCATCTGATCCGCCAGCCTCTGCTCCTCTTCCGCCAGCCGCCGCGCCCCCGCGCTCGACGACGACGGACTCGGCCCCACTCGCGGGTCCTGCCTCCCCTGCCCCTTCCCAAACGCCTCCAGCAACTGCTTCGAAAAATCCCGATGCGCCTCCGCAAGCTGCTTGGCCTGGTTTGCCAGGTCGCTCATCTGCGCCTGCGCCCGCTGCTTCTGCGCTTGCTCCAAAGTCTGCCCCGCCGCGTTCAACCGCTGTGCCGCCTGCCGCGCCGCATCCTGGTTCCCGCTCACCCCCTGCCGCATCGCCTCCTCGGCCTGCTCCACATCGTGCAAAGCCTGCTCCAGTTGCTGCGGCGAAGCCCCCGCCACGCCGCCGAAATTCTCCCGCCCCATCGTCCCCGCCTGCTGCTGCGAGCCCTGTTGCCCCTGCTGCCCCTGTTGCCCCTGCTGCATCTGCCCGCCCTGCCGGCTCTGGCTCTGCTGGCTCCTCCCGCTCCGCCGCTGCAGGTCCTCCAACTGCTGCCGCAACTGCTCCGCCTCGCGCCGCAGCATCTCCTGCTGCCACCGCTGCTCCAACTTCTGCTGCGCGTTATTCTGCTGCGCCGCCAACTCCTGCTGCCGCCGCGCCAGTTCTTTCAACTTCTCCAGCGCCTCGTCCGCCTTCTGCTCCGCCTCGCTCTTCGCCGACGCCTGCTCTCCCGTCTCGTACTGGTTCTTCTCCGTGTCCAGTTCCAGATCGAGCAGCCGCTCCAGGTCCCGCCCCATGCCTCCCTGCATCCCGCTCCCGCCCCCCGTTGCCCCGAACGCCACCTGAATATCCCGGAATACCGACTCGGCCCGCAGCAGGTGCTGCAGGATCTGCTGCTCCACCGGCAGCGCCTTCGCCCATGACCCCGCACCTAGATGCCCCGCTGCCACCTGCGCCCCCGCCGACGCCTGGTCCATGTTCTCCGTAAACGTCTTGAACTGCGCCGAACTGCTGTCCAGGTGCCGGCTCCGCATCCGGTCCGCCAGGCTCCGCGCCTGCGCCCCCAGCTTCGCCTGCATATCGTCCAGAAACTTCGCCTCGCTCGCCGCCGTCGCCGCATCCGGCGCATGACGGTTCGCATTCCACGTCGCCGCGATGATCTCCTTTTCGTGTTCGCTGATGTTGTTCTGGTCCTGCTCCCCGCCGCCCATTCCGCCGCCCTGCTGCGCCTGCGAATACCGTAGGTCATATGGCTCGGCGTGCGCGAAATACATGTCCGTCTTCTCGCTATGGCTCGCATCCCGCGCCGATGCGTAGTAACTCACCAGATCCCCCGGCGAAAGATGAAAATCCTCCAGCGCAATCACCGCGCTCCCATCCACCTGTTTCTCGTTCTGCTGCTTCAGCAGCGACACCGTCTTCTCCGGCCCGCCGTTCACCGAGTAATGCAGCGCTAACTCATGCAGCCCGTAATCGTCCGACCCCTCCACCTTCACCGTAACTTCTTCAATCGGACTTACTCCCGTGTCTCTCCCCGGGAATTCGATTTTCACGATCGGCGGCGCGTCTTTCTTCGCCTCGATGAAATAATCCTCGCTCAGTCTTACTAACTCCCCCTCATCGAGCGCCGCCACATAGTAAGCCCCATCTTTCTTAATCGGCACGCTCGCCGCCAACCACCCTTCCTCCCCGCCCGCCAGCGGAATTCTCGTCCCGTCGTCCAGCACCAGTAGTCCCTGCTTCAGCGGCCCCGTGGTCTTCACATCCACCTCGGCCACCGTCCCTTCCACCGCCCGCAGATCCCCGCCCGGGCTCTCAACCACATCGGCCAGCCCCAGCGCCTTCGGATAGTGATACGTCACCTTCAGCGCGCTCACCGCCGGCAGATCCCGCACCTTCAGCACAAACGCCTTCGATTTCAGCCCCGCCGCCTCGACATAGTAATCGAGCGTATCTTCCAATCCCGCCAGCACAAACTCATACCCATCGCTTCCCGCGACGGGCTGCATCCGGATGTCGTTCCACCGCGTCGTCCCGCGGTACCGCGCGATTAAGTGCACCTCTCCCGCCGAGAATCCCAGCAACTCCGCCCGGATCCGCTCGTCCGAATGCCGCCGCACCGTCGCGTTCCCCGGCTCCACCAAAATGTCCCGCAGCGGATGCGTCCCCGCCCGCGGCGTGTTCCCCCACAGCAGCGCGCTCCCATAACCCAGGAACCCCGGCCCCGCGAAAATCAGCCACATCAGCACTGTCACCGCCGCGCCCGCCGCCGCCGTGAACGCCGCAATCCACTTCGCCGGCGCCAGCGCCTCCGCCTCGTGCCGCCGCGCCACTTCGAGCGCATCCTCGGCCAAAAGCTGATCGAACGCCCCGCCCGCTTCCGGCCTCTCGGCCAGTGTCAACAGCCGCTCTTCAAAATCGGGAAACCGCCGCTCGGCATCTCGCGCCGCCCGCCGCCGGTTCAGCTTCAGCAGTGGCACAACCAGCCCGAACGCCACCGCCAGCGCCAGCGCCAGGTACAACACCGTCCGGTGCGCCGAAAGCTTCCCCGGCGTGTACCCGCTCCAACTCGCCTCGAGCGCCAGCACCAGCGTCACACCCAGCGCCGCCCCGGCCGTCGCCGCGGCTCCGCGCGTCCAGGTCAACAGCCGCAGCCGCGCCTCAATCCTCCGCAGATACGCGTTCAACAATTCTAGAGCGCTCATGCGGCCTCCCTATTCCACAAGTATCGGACACTGAACAACGACTCGGACACCGCCGCCAGCAGCGCCAGCATCAGTAGGTACCGCCCCAGCGGCTTCTGCACCATCTCGCCCGCTCCGCCGTTCTCCGCCTGCGCCGGCGCATCCCCACCGCTCCCCTTCGCCCAAAGCGCAAGCGTGTCGGCCGGCACGCGAGTCAAATCCGACTCCCGCCGGTCCGCATGCACCGCCAACAACCTCCGCCGCCCACCCGGAGCGCGTATCTCGTAAAACCCGTCCCGCTTCAACTCGTACGTCGCCAGCGCCGCCGCCTCGGTCAGCGACAACGCCCGCTTCCCATCCGGGCCCGTCACATCCACCGCCGCGCCCGCCTCGTCCTCGCCGTGCAAATCCACCACCGCCCCGGCTGTCAAATTCGCCGTACCCGCCGCCGCCCCTCCCAGGTAATCCGCCATCTGCTGCACGAACGCCACGAACGAAGCCCGCAGAGGAAAGTCGTTGGCCACGTTATCGAGCGCCGAAGCGAACGTCACCACTTTCCCCTCTCCGATCCGGTCCTCCATCAACAGCGGCGTGTGGTCGCCCAGCCGCGCCGCCACCCGCGCATTCCCCGCTTCGGTGAACGCCGCTTCGTAAAACTTCACGCCCGCCAATGTCAGCCCCTTCAGCGCCGGATACCCGGGTTCGGTCACCACCGCCGTCTCGAATGTCTCGCCCCGCCCCGGCTGTTCGGCGCCCCGGATTACATGCCCCGTGAGCGGCGTCTTCCCCGCGCTCAGCGTCTCCGCGCCCAGCGTCATAAACACCGCCCCGCCCCGCTTCACATACCCTGCAAGCGCCGCTTCCAGCCTCGCCGGCATCCGCCCAGGGTCGAGCACCATCACAAATGGGTACCGTGACAAATCCCCCGCATCCCCGCTCTCGCTCGCCCGTTCCTCCAGTTGAAACCCCGAAGCGTCCGAGGCCTCCAGCGCCGCATGCAGATACAGCGCCGCCCGCGTCTTGCGAGGAGAATCAATCAGCAGCACCGGCCGCGGATCCAGCCTCTCCACCGCAAACGGATACCGGTTGTCGCCCGTCAACTCATCCGCCGCATTGATCCTCACCTCGCCCCGGTGAAACCCGTACGGCGTCGCCAGCCCCGCAAACTCCACCGTCACCCGCCCACCCGCCGGCGCGGTCACCTGCTTGGTCTCAAGTACCCGCCCATCGAGCGCCAGCGTCGCCGCCAGCGTCGTCTCCGCCGTGTTCTCTCCCACAACCACCGCGCTTACCGTCTTCTTCCCGCCGTCAAAAACCCGAGTGGGCGCATTCACGCTCTCCACCGCCCAGTTCGCCTCGCCGCCCTTGCCCACCGCGTCCAGCGTCAGCCGCGACCCCGCCGGCAACTCCAGGTCCGCAAACGACGGCGGCATCGCCGCCTTCTGCATATCGCTGATGACATGAACGTCCAGCCTGCTCCGCTGCGCCGCCGCCAATCCCCGCAGCGCCCGCGCCAGCGCCCCGAACGATGTCCCTTCATCCCCCGCCGCTATCGTTGCCAGCCCGGCGTCCAGAATGCTCCTGTCCACGCTCGGCCCGGCCACGAAATCCACCCCCGTATCGAACGCCGCTACCATCGCCAACCGCCCGCTCCCCGCCCCATCCAGCACGGCCCGCGCCCGCCGCTTCGCCTCCTCCATGTGGTCGCCGTACCGCATGCTGAACGAATCGTCCACCGCCACCACCAGCAGCCTCCGCTCCGTCGCCTTCGCCGCCGGCTCACGGATAAACGGATTCGCAAACGCCAGCGCCAGCAACGCGAGCATCGCCAATCTCAGCGCCAGCAGCGCCAGGTACCGCAGCCGCCGGTGCAGAATCGAACTCTGCGTCCGCGGCTCGAAAAACATCAGCGAACTGAACGGCCGCGGCCGGTCCCGGTACCGCCGCAACAGGTGCAGCCACAACGGCAGCCCCAGCGCCAGCAACCCGGCCAGAAACCCCGGCGCCAGCCACCCCACCTACAATCTCCTCTGCCGCACCGCGACATACTCCCGCAGCGCATCGTCCAGCGGCCGGTCCGTCGTCAATAGAAAGTACTCCGCCCCCACGCCCCTCGCCCGCCTCCGCAACTCCTCGATATGCCGTCCGATCTTCTCCCGGTACTCCCCGCCCGCGTACTCCGGCGACACCTCGATCGCCATCCCCGTCTCCATGTCCTCCAGCAGCACCGGCGTCTTCAACTGCGGATCTAATTCCCGCGGGTCCAAAATGTGAAACAACACTAAGTCGTTCCCGCGAAACCGCAGCGGCTCCACTAACTTGATCATTGTCTCCGGCTCGCCATAGAAATCCGACGCAACCACCGCTATCCCCCGCCGCGCCAGAGTCTGTTGAAACTGCAAAAACGGGCCGTGAAACTCCGTCCCCCGCCCCGCTGCCGCATGGTCAATCGCGTGCAGCATCCGCGCCAACTGCCCTTGCCGCGTCGACGGCCGCACGAATTCCCGCACCTGTTCGTCGAACACGATCAGTCCCGCCGCATCCCTCTGCCGGTTCGCGATATATGCAAGCGACGCCGTCAGAAACCGCGCGTAGTCGAGCTTCGACAACGTCCCCGACGTGTATCCCATGCTCGCGCTGGAATCGAGCAATATCGTGATGTGCGTGTTCGTCTCGCCGCGGAACCGCTTCAAATACGCCCGGTCCGTCCGCGCATACACGTTCCAGTCCACGAACCGCAAGTCGTCGCCAGGCGTGTACGCCCGGTACTCGGCGAACTCCTGGCTGAACCCGAAGTCCGGACTCCGGTGCAGCCCCGCGATAAACCCGTCCACCACCGTCCGCGCAACCAGATCGATGTCCTTGAGCCCCATCAGGATCGCGGGGTCGAGAAACCGCTGGCCGGGAGTTACGCTGCGCGCCGCCATTGAAGTTACCTCTGATTTACTTCGGCTCCGGCCGCGCCTCAATCAGCATGCGAAGGATATCGTCCGACGCCTTATGATCGCTCTCCGCCTGGAAATTCACCAGCACGCGATGCCGTAGAATCGGCAGCACCAGGCTCCGCACGTCGCCGTACGTCACGTGATACCGCCCGTGCATCAGCGCCCGCGCCTTCGCCGAAAGCACAAGGAACTGCGCCGCCCGCACGCTCGCCCCGAAATTCACATACTTCTTCACAAACTCCGGCGCCGAACTATCCCCAGGCCGCGTCGCCCTAACTAACTCAATCGCATGCCGCGCCACGCTCTCCGCAATCGGAACCATCCGCACTAACTTCTGAAACTCCAGAATCTCCGCAATCGACGTCACCGTCTCCGCCTTCGGCAGCGTCGTCGTCGTCGTCAGATCGATCACCTTCATCTCCTCATCCGCCGACAGATAATCGAGCACCGTATTAAACAAAAACCGGTCCAACTGCGCCTCCGGCAGCGGATACGTCCCCTCCAACTCAATCGGGTTCTGCGTCGCCAGCACGAAAAACGGCGGCTCTATCCGGTACTGCCGCCCGCGCACCGTGCACGACAACTCCTGCATCGCCTCGAGCAGCGCCGACTGCGTCTTCGGCGGCGTCCGGTTGATCTCGTCCGCCAGCAGCACATTCGTGAATATCGGCCCCGGAATGAACGTCCATGTCCGGTGCCCCGTCGCCGGATCCTCCTCGATGATGTCCGTCCCCGTAATATCCGACGGCATCAGGTCCGGCGTGAACTGAATCCGCTTGAACTGGAACCCCAGCGCCTGCGCGATCGTCCGCACCAGCAGCGTCTTCGCCGTCCCCGGCAATCCCGTAATCAGACAGTGCCCGCCCACGAACAGCGAAATCATCACGTGGTCGAGCACCTCCTCCTGCCCCACGATCACCTTGCGCACTTCCCGCGCGATCGCGGCATGTACCTCCTGAAATCGTGTAACCCTCGCCCGCAAATCGGCGGAATCCGGTGTCGGCGTCTCGGTTGTCATATTATTTCGTCAGTTCCAGTAGTAATTTCTGCGCCGGCCGGTACTCCGGCGCCGCTTCCAATGCCATCAATACCTGCTCGCGGGCTTCCTTAACTTGATTCGCCTCGCGGTACGCCCGCGCCAGTCCATAATGCGACGCCGCCTGATCCAGCGGATTCAGCTCGAGCAGCGCCCGGTACTCCCGGATCGCCTTCGCCGCTTCATGCTTGTCCAAATACAAATCCCCCAGCCTCCGGTGCAGTTCCTCGTCTTCCGGATAGATATAATTCAGCCGCTCCAGCGCCGCTATCGCCTTGTCCGTTTGCCCCGCTTCCTGCTCGAGCGCTCCCAGCTTCTTCAACACCTCCGGACTCCGCCCTCCCTCGGCCGCATACTTACTCAACTGCTCCACCGCCCCCGCCTTGTCCCCCTTCGCTAACTGCGCCGTCGCCACCATCTCATACACGCTTCCCGCCTCCACATACTGCGGAAACTCATCCCGTATCGCGAGCCCTTCTTTAATGGCCTCATCGTACTGATGCGCCCCCACCAACTGCGCCACCTTCTGCGCGCCCTTCTTCCAGTCGTCCAGGTGCGCCAGCGGCGCCGCATATCGCTGCTTCAGCCACGCTAAAAATTCTTTGTCAAACTCCGCCGGCGCAACCCCTAACTCCCCCTGAATCGTCTCCGCCGTCGTCTTCCGCGCCCCGAAATCCCCGATCATGCTCACCAGCTTCGCGTAACCCCACTTCTGCGCAATGTAAGCGCAGATCTTCCCCGCCTGAAAGTAAGATACTTCCACCTGCTGCGGATAACTCGGCCGGATGAATCCCCGGTCCATCTCCACCACGGGCAGTAACTTCCCCTTCTGGATCGCCTCGATGTCGTCCCGCTGCGCCCTGTCGCCCCATCCCGGCCCCGCCTGCGTCTCCTCGTACATCGCCAGCCCCTCGGTAAACCACCGCGGCACCAGGTGCTGCGTCATCGTCAGCACATACACGTGGCTCATCTCGTGCCACAGCGTGCTGCCCCAGTGAAACTCTCCCGGCGGCCGCCCCGACGGGCTGTCCATCGCCACCACCGTCCCGAACGTCACCCCCAGCGCGCCCAACCCCGGCATCCCCGTCGTCCGTACCGCAAAGTCCTCGTGGTTCGGATATACTTCAATACTTACCAATCCCGAAATCTTGTAATGATACTTCTCCTCATACGCCGCAATCGCGCGGTTCGCCACCTCGCCGAAGTAAGGCTCCAGTAAGTCCGCCTCCTTCTTGGCCAGCATCAGATACGCCCCTCCGTCCCGCACGTGCTCATAATCCTTGAAACTATCCAGCAGCCGCAGCGAATTTACCGTCTCGCTATCCCGGTACCCGTTCTCGTAACACAGCGCTAACTGCGCCTTCGCTTCGTCGCCCCGCCCCACCCGCATCAGGTCGATCCCAAGTTCCGACCGCGCCTCCCACAGCGTCGGCTCAACCTTGATCGCCATCTCATACAACCGGATCCCCTCCACATACCTCCGGTTGATCACAAAGAAATGCGCCGGAATCGAGTACGCCCGCCCATACCCCGGATTCACCGCCATCATCCGCTCCAGCCACTTGGACTTCGGCTGCTCCTCCAGCAGACTCCCCTTCAGCCAGTCCATCGCCGCATGAACGGCCATCGCCTCCAGCGCATCCGGATCCAGCTTCAACGCCTCGTCCGCCGCTTTCCCCGCTTCCGCCTCGTCCCCGTCTTCTAAGTGAAGATACGCAAGTACCTCCCGCGCCTCCACCAGCTTCGGATCCAGTTCCGCCGCCTTCTGCGCAAATCCCATGGCCTTCACGTCGAACCCCGCGCTTGCCACCAGCGCCATCCCTACGAACGCCTCCGCGTTCTTCGGATCTTTCTCCAGCGCCTCCTGAAACAACTGCCCCGCGTCTGCCCGGTTGAATCGTTCGAGCAGCAGCCTCCCCCACCGCACCCGGATCTCCGCCGACTCCGGATGCTCCTTCAAAGCCTCCCGGAACCGCCCATTCGCCTCCTCATACCGCCCCAGCCCCCAGTAACCCTCCGCGCTCGCTGCCGCATCCGCCGACTTCGCCAGCCCCGCAAAACACTCCCGCGCCTCCACCTCGCGCCCGTGCTTCCGCAACTCCAGGCACTTATCCGCAACGCCCGCGTGCGCCACGCCCGCCAACACCACCAATGCCAGCAATGCCACCGTCGCCGCGCGTAACCTCATTTGTCCAACTCCGCCTGCGTCTTCGCCAGATCCACCAACAGCGTCGTCAGCCTCGCCCGATACTCATCCGCCGGCAGCGCCGCCTTCCGGTACTTCAACTGGTCAATCTGATCCTCCAGCTCCTGCTTATGCTTCAGCAGCGCCGCCTTCTCCGGCGTCACCGCGCCCGCTCCCCCGCCCAACGGCAGCAGGACAAACTGCGCCGCCAGTAACCCCTGCCCGTTCTTCGGCGACGGATCCGCCACTCCCTCCCCATGCCCCGTGTCCTGCAACTGCGCATGTTCGCTCGCCAGCCGCTTCTCCGTCTCGTAGAACCGCACCGTCCGGTCCTCCGCGTACCGGAACGCCTCCAGCGCCGACAGCTTCTCGTTCTTATCCGTGTTCGCCCCCGGATCGGCAAACGCGTCCGCCCAATACCGCGCAAACACCGTGACGTTCTTCTCGTTCCCCGAACGCGTCGCCGTAATCACAATCCGCCCCGGCTTCTCCAACTCCGCCAGGCTCGCCCCGCTCGCGCTCGTCAGGTTCACCACAAGCTGCCGCTTCGCCGGCACACGGTTGATCCAGTTGGCCAGCTCCGCCGCCGTCACATCCGGCCCCGGCAGATTCATCTTGTACTCGAGCCCGTCATAAGTCCCGTGCCCGATCAGCATCACTACCAGACTATCCCCCGCCCCCGCGCGTCCGGCAATCGTCTCCAACGCCGCCTGCACGTTCTGCTTCGTCGCCTGCGCCCCGCTCAACACCACGCTCACCGCGCCCCCCTCCGCCTGTTTCACCGCCCGGTCAATCGCTGCCGCCTCGCTCGCAAACTGTTTCTCGTAATCCGGCTCGCCGCCCAACCCCGCCACCGTCAAATAAAACGTCGTCGCCCGCGCCACGCCAGCAATGAGCAGCAACATCACCGCCGCTCTCATACAACCCCCCACCGCCGCCGCAGCAGCCACTCCGCCGCCTTCAGCGCCAGCGCCAGCAGAAACAGCGCCGGCATGTCCCACAACTCCCGCATCTCGCGCATCTGAATCCCGGCGTTCGATAGCTCCATCTCCTCCACCAGACGCCGCGCATCGCCCGGTTCCCAATACCGCCCGCCCGTCTCCGACGCCAGCTTCTTCAGCAGATCCCGGTTCTGCTCCTGATGAAAATTCTCCGCTACCCCATCCTCGCGCCGGAACGCCACCACCGCCCGCCCCAGTTCTCCGTTCGCCCGGCTCGCCACTACCTCCGCCGCATACGCCCCCGCCTTCGGCACGCTCAGCGTCGCTTCATACACGCCCTGCTGGCTCGCGTCCGGATGCATCTCCACCACCGGCAACTGCACGCCCTCGCCGCTCACGTGCGCCTCCACCTTCGCGTCCGTCGCCGGCAAATACGTCTCGTCCTTCACCTCCGCCCGCAGTTCCACCTCGCTCCGGTCGTTCACCACCGCCGGAGCCGTCGCCGTCACCCGCCCCGGCGTCCCCGCCACCAGCCACCGCAAAAACTGCCGCCAGAAAATCTCGTGGCTCATATCCGATACCGGCTGCAGCATCTGCCACCGCCAGCTCCCCGCCGTCGCGAACACCGCCGTCCGCCCCCGCCCGTAATGCTCGGTCACCAGCAGCGGCAGCGCCAGGTTGTCCGCCTTCATCATCGCCAGCACCACCGCCCCCGGCTTCGGCGTCCCCACATCCTGAAAATTCGCCAGATACGGCAGCGTCTTCCACCTCTCCACATTCTTCTGCGGATCGTCCTCAATCCGGCAGATCAGACTGTCCCGCCCCGCCGGCGTCAAATACGCATACGCCGGATCCCGCCGGAACGTCCCCGCCCGATGCGGCAAATTCACCGGCAGCAGCTCCGGAAACGGAGGCGCCTCATACCCACCATCGGCCAACGCAAACCGTCCCGCCGTAAACAACAGCCCGCCGCCGCGCCGGTCCACAAACTGCCGGATCAACTCCCGCTGCTCCCTCGTGAAATATCCCGCCTCGATGCTGCCCAGAATCAAACCCTGATATCCGAACAAATCGTCCACCTTGCTCGGAAACCCATCCGCAAGCTCTTGCGGATTCTCGATCCCCTGCCGGTATATCTTGTTCTGCGTCGTCCGCAGCATCGACGCGATCTGGATCATGGGATCGTCTTCCACCGCCCGCCGCATGAACTTGTATTCCCACCGCGGCTCGCCTTCCACATACAGAATCCGCCGCGGCGTCCCGTCCACCGGCATCACCCGCCGCATCGCGTTGTTCGCCGCATTCGCCTCGCCCTCCATCGGCGTCAGCTCCGCTTCAATCGCCGCCAGCCCCGCATCGCCTGCGTTGAACAAAATCCGCTCGGTCTGTGTCTGCCCGTCGGCCCCCAACGTGATCTCCCGGCTCGCCGCCACCGTGTTGCCCCGCTTCAGCACCAGCTTCACGGCCCGCCCCGCGAACCCCGCCTGCCGCACCGACACCAGCGCCTCGATCCTCGATCCCTTCAGCGCCTGCACCGGCGCCTCCAGGCTCGACAACTCCACATCGTGCGTGATCTGCGGATTCCCGATCCCGATCGTATGCACCGGTACCCGGTGCGACCGGATCGCGTTCATCTCCTCCAGCGTCGGCCCGCCCGCATTGTCCGCCCCGTCGCTCACCAGCAGCACCGCGCCCAGCGGCAGCGTCGAAAACCCGTCCAGCAGATGCTCCAGCGCCGGACCCAGCCTCGTCGCCGCCGCCCCATCCGGCAACTTACTCAGCGTCTCGATCCGCTCCGTCGTCCCGTCGATCCGGAACAGCCTCACCTGAAACCGCCGCTCCAGGTCCCGCAGCAGCCCGCTGTCGAGCATCTCCATCATCCGCGCCCGACGCGTCTTGCCGTCCTCGCTCACGTCCATGCTGCGGCTATCGTCGAGCACCACCGCCACCACGTTCTGCCGCGGCGCCAGCATCGACACGCTCAGCGCCGGCCGCCATACCATCACCAGCAACAGCGCAATCAGAGCCGTCTGCAATCCCCACACCGCCGCCGCCTTCAGCGCCCGCTCCCGCGTCCGCGCCCCTTTGCGCCAGATCGCAAACCCGATTCCGCCCGCCGCCGCCGCCGCCAGCAACGCCAGCAGCCACACCGGCCACCCCGACACGAGCACCAACGTGCCCTTGCGATAGGCCGGCAGCGGATATTTGAAAAGGAATTCGAACATCGTTTCCCAGGGTTCCGGACTTATCTCCCGTTTCAGTGCGTCATCGCATACACCACGTAGTTCGCCGCAATGCGGAACCCGAGCGCCGAATACTTCTCCGGATACTCCGGATTATCGGCATGCTCCCAGGAATCGCCCAGGTCCATGTTGTGGCACATCGCCACGATGATCCGTCCCTTGTCATCGCGGATGCACCGCCACCGCGGCTGGTACCCGTCGTGCTCATACGTCCGCCCCGTCTCGAGAAACTGCGCCCCCGGAACCTGGTATCGATGGTCCAGGTCGTAGATCACGTGAAATATCGGATCGCCGTCGGGAATATCCGTAATCGGCCGGTCCGGAAATACCCGCTTCATGCTCGCCGTAAAAATCGCCCACTCCCGCGTCCCATGAAAGTCGTCGCACATGAAAAATCCGCCCCGCAGCAGAAAATCCCGCATCTTCCGGCATTCATCGTCGGTGAGGTTCCAATACCCCACCTCCACGCCATACAGCCACGGCCAGTTGTAAACGTCGTCCCCATCGTCCAGGCTCACCGGCTGCTCCACGCTCCGCACCTGGATCCGCGTCAGCCTTCGCAGCGCCTGCGCCAGATGCCGGTCCGACCGCGGATAATCCATCGTCCAACGCGGATACGAAACCACCGCCGGATAAATCAACCGCGCAAACACCCATTCGGCTTTGTCCCGGTAATCCGGCGGCAAAGGAAAATTCGTGTACTCGACACCCGGATACACGCGAAACGGCTTCTGGTAGGCGTACAACGTGGCAAGCAACAGCGGCACAACGGCGGAGGCAACGACTACACGGCGGAATCGCATCGTAAGGAGGTCCGGCCTGTGCGATCAGAATACCAGACTGCGGCAAACCGTTAGACGCACTCGCCGCCCCAACGTTCCGCCCAACCCGCGCTCCGCTACTCCACCGCCATCGTCACCGTGTTCGAACTCACGCCCCCGATCGAAATCACCACCGGCGCCGCGCTCCCCTTCACCCCATCCGGCGTCAACGCATTCACCTGGTACAACCCCACCATCCCCGGCGCCAGCCCGCTGAACCGCATCTCCGCCTCCACCCCGCCGATCGTCACCACCGGCCGCGCCGCCGTCTCCGCCGCCGGATTCGCAGGCGACGCCGCCCCCGTCGCCGGCCGGTTCGTCACCGCTCCCAACCCCGTGCAGAATATCTGCACCACCGTCACCCCCGCCCGCGCCGGATTGCTCACATCCACCAGCCGGTTCGCCCCATCCAGAATCGCTCCCTGCCCCGTCCCCTGCCCGTTCACCGCGAAAATCCCCGGCGCATATTCAGCCACACTCACCGTCTGCGGCGCGCTCGTCTGCCCGTTCAGAACCGCGCTCACTGTCACCGGACTCCGCCCCGCCGCCTCCCACGGAATCTGCACATTCGCCTGAAACAGACTCGCGTAGAACATCCCCGCCGTCCCGCCCATCTCGAACGACAGCCCTTGTATCTCCATCGGCAGCGGCAGCGACGCCGCCATCCCCGGCGCCCCCAACAAAAAATTCCCGAACACCGCCGCAATGCTCCCCGGCGCCACCGTCCCCTTGTAACTCGCCCCGTTCACCACCCCGCCCGCACTCACCTCCAACACGCTCGATGCCTGCCGCACCGTCACTCCCCTCCCCGCCACTTCAATCTGCGCCGACCTCGCCGCGCCCCCATTCGCCGCCACCACCAGCGCCGCTTCCCCCGCTCCCGCTCCCGCTCCCGACCCCGTAATCCACTCCGGCAACCCGCTCACCGCCCACTCGCACGCCGCATCTGCGCTCACGTTCAGCGTTACCCTACCCCCCGCCGCCAGAACCTCCACCGCCGCCGGACTCACCGCGTAACCGCACGCCGCCTCCGACGCCACCAGCTTCCGCACCGCATTGTTCCCCGCGTCCGCCACATACACATTCCCCTGCCCGTCCACCGCCACCCCCATTGGAGCATTCAGCCGCCCGCCGGCCGCCACCCCTCCATCGCCCGAATACCCCGCCTCGCCGTCCCCCGCCACCGTGTAAATCCGTCCGCCCGGCGTCACCATCCGCACCCGGTTGTTGAATGCGTCCGCTATATAAAGGTTGCCTTTCCCATCCACCGCCAGCCCCCGCGGATAATTAAACTTCGCATTCACCGCCGCCCCGCCGTCGCCCGCAAATCCCTGCGAGCCGTTCCCCGCAACCGTCGTAATCGTCCCCGCCGCCGGCACTTTCCGGATCCGTCCGCTCCCCGAATCCGCGATGTACAAATTCCCCGCCCCGTCAATCGCCAACCCTCCCGGCGCATCCAGCGTCGCGCTCTTCGCCGGTCCTCCATCACCCGAAAAGCCCGCACTCCCGTTCCCCACCACCGTCGTGATCGTCCCCGCCGCGTCCACCTTTCTCACCACATGATTCCCTTCATCCGCGATATACACGTTCCCGGCCGCATCCACCGCCACCGCCGAAGCACTGTCCAACTCCGCGCTCACCGCCGCCCCGCCGTCCCCCGCGTACCCCACCGCGCCCGTCCCCGCGAACGCCGCAACCGCCCCGCCGGGGCTCACCTTCATCACCTTCGCCCCAATATCGTCGGCAACATAAACACTCCCGCTCCCATCCGCCGCCACCGCCACAGGACTCGTCAACCAGGGCGCCTCATTGCCCGCCACCGTCCCGATCCCCCCGCCCGCCGTCACCATCCGCACCCGTTCGTTCCATGTATCGGCAATGAACAGATTCCCGCTCCCGTCCACCGCCACTCCGCGCGGATAATCAAGCTGCGCTGCCACCGCCGGTCCCCCGTCGCCCGAGTAAGTATTGAAATCCCCGTCCCCCGCAATCGTCGTAATCGTCCCCGCGGCGTTCACCTTCCGGATCCGGTCGTTGTCCGCGTCCGCGATAAATATGTTGCCCTGCCCATCCACCGCCACGCCCAACGGGCTGAATAACAGCGCCCTCGTCGCGGATCCCCCGTCTCCCGAGTACCCTCCGTACCCGCCGTACCCTCCGTTGCCCGCTGCCGTCGTGATGGTCCCGCCGGTCGTTACTTTCCAAATCCTCTGGCTCTCCGAATCCGCGATGTACACGTTCCCCGCTGCGTCCACCGCCACGCCCATCACCTGGCCCAGTTGCGCGCTCGTCGCGGCGTTCCCGTTGCCCGAGTTCCCCTCGACCCCGCTGCCAGCCACCGTCGTGATAATCCCCGGCGCCGCCACCTTCCTCACCCGGTAATGATTCGTGTCCGCGATGAACAGGTTCCCCCCGCCATCCACCGCCACGCCGCTCGGACTTGCCAGCGTAGCGCCCGTCGCCGGCCCGCCGTCCCCGTCCCAGCCCACCAGCGGCGGCCCGCCGCCCGCCACCGTCGTGATATCCCCGTTGGGAGAAACCTTCTGAATCCGGTTATTCAGGCTATCGGCGACATACACGTTCCCCTGCCCATCCACCGCCACGCCCATCGGAGCCCCAAGCGCCGCCACCGTCGTGATCACGCCCGCCGCCGTCACCTTCCGCACGCGCGCGTTCCCCGTGTCGGCTATGTAAAGATTCCCCGCCCCATCCAACGCCAACCCGCCCGGCGACCACAACTGCGCCTCCGTCGCCGGCCCGCCGTCCCCACTAAACCCCGCTCGCGCGTTCCCCGCCACGCGCGTCATCACACCATTCGCATCCACCCGGAACACGCAATCGAGCGCCGTGAAATACACGCCGCCCTGCCCGTCCGCCGCAACACCCCCAATGCCCGTGATCGTTACCTGCGTCGCCGCCACCGGCGTCTTCGGCGGCGCGCCGCCCGCAAACGTTGAAAGGATGAACCCCTGCCCCCGCAGCCCCCACGCCGCCGCAAGCGCAATCCAGATAACACGAACCCGCCGCGTACCCATACACCCGAACCTAAACACGTCAGGCGCAAAAAATACTACACATCCCGCGCGGGCACACTTCGAGCGCCTATAAAGATTCGTGAATCCCAGCCCCCGCCCCGTTTCGCCCTAGGGCAACGCCACCTTGCCGTCGTTCCTCAGCACGAACCCCACCGGCTTGCCGTTCTCGTCCGTCACCGGCATTTTCGTCTCGGCGTTGTCCTTCCCCGGATCGTCATGTCCCGGCCAGTCCACAAACATAGGAAACAGAGCATTCTTGTGCTCCCGGTACGCCAGCACAATCTCGTTATAGCTCCCGTCTGCCCTGCTCATCCCGGCCAGAACGCTGCTATAGTGCATTCGCATGCTGACCCGGTTTCGTATCTCCTCGGCGCTGCTATACACTTTCTTTTTCATCGTCGTCCCCTCAACCGGCACGTCCTGAACCCCGTAGTAGCCGTACCGGTAGTGCAGCCGGCCGTCCGTCCGGTTCGAAATCTTCGCCATGCCGCTGTGCATGTCGTCGCTCTGCCCCAGCTTCAGCCGCGTCAACTGGTTCCGGATTTCACGCATCCGCAGCGCCGCTCCCTCGTTGCCCTTCGCCCAGTCGTTCAACGTGTAGAACAACGCATGGTCCTCCTGCGGCGGCAGCGGCACAAACACGCCAAAGGCCCCTTTGCCTTTAACCGGGTACCCCTGCGTGAGAATCAATTTCTCTTTGTTCAGCAGCGTCCCCGGCAGCTCCAACAGCCCCAGCTTGTACTTATCTCCCGGCTTCGCAAAGTTCCCCGGCGTAAACCTCGCCTTGATGTCGGCCCGGTTCAGCGTCTGTATCCCGCTATCGAGCGGAACCATCCCCGATTTTCGATCCGCGCCGTACGGCCCGCCCTCCAGCGGCTTCTTCAATTGGTAAACGTTCACCGGCTTCGTGTTTCCCGCTTGCGCCGTCACCTTCGTCACCCGCATCGTCATCCGGTTTTCCCGGAACGAATCGAAGAACGTGTCCTCTTCCTCCCACTTCTTCAGCGCATCGAACCACTGGTTCACTAGCGGCAGCAACGTACCCCAATCCTTGTTGCGCATGAACTCGGAATCCAGGTGCTCCCGCTTGCCTTTCAGTTCCTCGAAAAATGGATTCGCCATCGCCCCTCCTCGACGGACGCGCCTTTGCGGCCTCTACATACTCGCCAGCCCGCGCAAATTCCACCCGCAGATCCGGCTTCCCTCCAGCTTATCCCCGCCCGGACCCGGCCAGTGAGTCTCTAAACTCAGATACCCCCGGTACCCGCTCTCCCACAGCGCCCGCAACTGCCCCTTCCAGTCCACCACCCGCGTCCCCAGCGGACCCCACTCCGGCTTCTCCCCCTCCATCCGGCAGTCCTTGGCGTGAACGTGCCCCACGCACCCCACCGGCAGCGCGGCAAACCCGTCCGGATACGCCGTCTCCCCCGCCACATAAGCGTTCGCCGGGTCCCAAACCACTTTCACGTTCTTTTGTTTTATCCGCTCCAGAATCCGCGCCGTCTCCGCGCCCGTCCCCACATTGCAGGCGTGCTCGTTCTCCAGGCCCAATATCAGCCCCTCTCGCGCGAACCGCTCCGCCATATCGTCCACCGCCGCCGCAATCCGCTCCAAGCACCGCTCCGGTTCCACCGTCCGCCAATACGAAAACACCCGGATCAAAGGCGCGCCCGTAAGTTTCGCCACCTCGATCGCCCGCTCGGTCAGCCGCGGCTGATCTTCAAACGTGTGCTTCGACGCGAACACATCGTGCTGAAACCGCCCATCGATCGCCGGCGCATCCGGCAGCACGCATTTGAGCAGCGGCGAAGCGATCGAGATCACCTTCATCCCCCGCGCCGCCACCGCCTCCGCCGCCCGCTTCACGTCTTCATCGGACCAGTCCAAAACATTTTTCCCGTCCGCCGTGCGCAGCTCCGCTCCCGTCATCCCGATCGCCCGCATCGCATCGAGCGCTACCTCCAACTCGGGAGAAAACTCGTCCGTTATCGCCGCCAAAGGAAATTTCG
>DAIDIH010000043.1 GCA_027459465.1 Bryobacterales bacterium
GGGGCAGTTGATGCCGTTGCAGACGTCGAGGTGGACGCCGAAGGCTTTGCGGTCGACGGCGCGGATGAGTTTGAGGTAGGAGTCCGGGCTGTCGGGGATGCTCCAGCCCATCATCTCGATGGTGAATTTGGTGCGGGTGGGTTTTACGGCGTCGATGATTTTGCGGCAGTTTTCGACGGTTGCGTCGAAGAATTCGCGGGAGAGGTTTTTCGGGTTCGGGCCGTACCAGACGTTGGGGTTGTAGGAGCCGGCGATGTCGACGCAGCAGCGCGCGCCGACTTCCTGGGCGAGGTGACAGCGCTCGATGACGTAGGCGAGGTTGGCGCGGCGCTTGGCGTCGTCGGGGTCGAGCATATTCTTCCAGGCGCCGACTTCGGCGATGACGACGTTTTGCGCGGCGAAGGCTTTTTCGATGGCGCGGATGCGGGCGGTGTCGGTGGGTTCGGCTTTCGGGCAGTAGGCGGCGGCGTAGCCGAGGCGGCGGTGCTCGCGGGCGAGGGCGTCGGGGTCATCGGTGGAAATAAAGACGGGGCCACCGAGGAGAATGGGCGAGGAGGCGGCGCGGAGGGCGCCGGCGGCGGTGACGGCGAGGAACGCGCGGCGGCTCAGAGTGGATGGGTTCATGCGACGTGCTTCCGGTATTCGTTGACGATGTAGTCGCAGGCGCGGACGGTGAGGGCCATCATGGTGAGGGTCGGGTTCTGGCAGCCGCTGGAGACGAAGGCCGCGCCGTCGGTGACGAAGAGGTTGGGGACGTCGTGGGCCTGGTTGTACTTGTTGAGCACGCTGGTTTTCGGGTTGTCGCCCATGCGCGCGGTGCCGGTTTCGTGGATGCACTGGCCGAACACGGAAAACTCGCCGGTCATGCGGACGTCTTTTGCGCCGGCGGCTTCGAGCATGGCGGCGGCCTGTTCGCGGCCGTCCTGCCAGAGGCGCTTTTCGTTTTCGGACCACTCGGCGGAAATTTTCAGGATAGGGATGCCCCAGGCGTCGGTGCGGGTCTTATCGATTTCGACGTGGTTTTCGCGGCGGGCGAGGCTTTCGCCCCAGAGGCCGAGGGACATGCGGTAGTGTCCCTTGCGGACGGCGTCTTTGTACGCCTGGCCGTAGCCGGGGGCGCCGAAATCGAAGGCCGGGGAACTGCCGCCTTGATAGCCGTAGCCGCGGATGAAGCCGTTGGTGGATTTTTCGGTGACGTTGCGGAAGCGGGGGACGTAGATGCCGTTGGGGCGGCGGGGCGGGCCGATCCAGGGGCGGGCTTCGAGGGTGGGGAGGACGCCGTCGGCGGCGCCGTGGAAGATGTTGTCCATGAGGTAGTGGCCGAGGACGCCGCTCGAGTTGGCGAGGCCGGAGTTCAAAAGCAGACGCGTGGATTCGAGGGTGGAGGCGCAGAGGAGAATGACTTTGCCGCGGGCTTCGTGCTCTTCGCGGGTGAGGGCGTCGATGTAGGTGACGCTGGTGGCCTTGCCGTCTTTGGAGTTGACGCGGGCGGCGACGGAATCGGTGAGAAGGGTGAGGCGGCCGGTGCGGACGGCGTCGGGGATGGTGGTGGTGACGCTGCTGAAGTAGGAGGAGGTGATGCAGCCGCGTTCGCAGGGGCCGCAGTAGTGGCAGGCCGGGCGGCCGTTGTGCGCTTGGGTGAGGACAGCGGCGCGGCCGATGGTGACGACGCGCTTCATTTTCTCCATGGCGGCTTTGCGGAGGTGGAGTTCGCCGCAGGTCATGGGCATGGGCGGGAGGAAGACGCTGTCGGGGAGTTGCATGAGGCCTTCGGCCTGGCCGGAGATGCCGACGTAGCGCTCGACGCGTTCATAGTAGGGGACCATCTCTTCGTAGGTGATGGGCCAGTCGTCACCGTAGCCGTCGTGGGAGGCGGCTTTGAAGTCGATGGGGCCGAGGCGGTAGCTTTGGCGGCCCCAGCTTAGGGAGCGGCCGCCGAGGGCGCGCTGGCGGATCCAGTGGAACGGCTTGGCCTGGGTGTAGGGGTTTTCCAGGTCGTTGACGAACCACTTGTAGTTGAACTCATTGCAGGCGGGGCAGGTGATCTGGATCGGGCGCTCGTCGGCGATGCGGGGCGAGTGGCCGAGGTAGGGGACGGACCAGGGCTGTTTGTGTTCGGTGAAATCGCGGGGGGTGACTTTTTTGCCGGCTTCGAGGAGAGCGACGTTGAGGCCAGCCTCGGTGAGTTGTTTGGCGGCCCAACCGCCGGTGGCGCCGGAGCCGACCACGACGGCGTCGAAGATTTGCGGAGAGGGGGCGAACCAGGCCATGACAAGCCAGTATATCGACGTGGGGAGGGCCTGGCGCGGGCAGCGGGTTCAGGCGGCTTGTGGGTGGCGGACGACTTCGACCGAGCAAGGAGCGTGGGCGACGACGGCCTGGGCGACGGAGCCGAGCGGGAAACGCAGTACGGCGCCCTGGCCGTGGGTTCCGACGAGGATGAGATCGGCGCCCCAGCGTTCAGCTTCTTCTACGATCATCTTCTTGGGCGAGCCTTCGAGGCGCTCGGAGGCGACGGTGAGGTGGGGCGCCTTTTCGCGGAGTTGTCTCTCGGCGTCTTCGATGTCGCGGGAGGCGCGCTTGCGTTCCTCTTTGAGGGAGTCGTAGTAGCAGGCGGCACCGACGTTGAAGGGATCGGGAATGAGCGGAAACGGGAACGGATGCACAACGGAAAGGATCCGGACTTCGGTGGGCGACGGCCAGGACCGCCGGATGACTTCGTCGATGGCGGCCTGGCTGAATTTGGAACCGTCTACGGCCAATAGGATTTTCATAGGAGTTGGGCTCCGTGGCGTCTACAAAAGCTGGAGCACGTCGGGTGCCGTTTAGATGGTTATGGGGAAGTTCGGCCGGGCGGATTGTACCGGGTTCGCTGTAGACGTATACTTAGAAGCGGAAAACCGGGCTTCGCCGCGGCCCGCCCTTGAAAAGAGGCCGCATTCCAGAGGTGCCTACATGGCTCGTGGTTGGGAAAGCAAGTCAGTGGAAATGCAGGTCGAGTCCACTGAAAGCGCTCGCGACAGGAGCGCCGCGCTCGACCTCAGCGAAACGCAGATAGCCCGCGCTCGGGAGAGGGACAGCCTTGAATTGTCCCGGCGGAGGGTGCTGAATGATCTTGAAAAGGCGAGTCATCCGCGTTACCGGAAGGTATTGCTGGACTCGCTGGCGTATCTCGAAGAGAAATTGAAACTTCTTGACGATCGTCTGACGTCATGAGGAGCATGGGTGGACGGATTGCGTGCCTGGCCGCGGGCGCGGTGTTGGCGCTGGCGCCGGTCGGGGCGCAGGTAATTGGGGGGCCGTATCCTGGCGGTCCGATGCCGGGGACCTATCCGGGCGGCTATCCGCCGGTGATGTACCCGCCTGGGGGGGAGGTGGGATTTCCATTTCCGCACAAGAAGAGCAAGAAAGACGACCAAAGTCAGAACGATGACGATACGCAGAAGACGAGCGGCGTCATCAAGCAGAAAAAGAGCCGGGAGCTGCTGGTAGAGACGGCGGACAAGCGGACGTTCACCTTCAAGCTGGACAACGACACGAAATATCTGGACGAGGAAGGCAAGGAAGCCAAGGCGGACGCGTTTCAGGCGGGCAAGCGGGTGGATGTGACGTCGACGCAGGACGAGAAGGGTCACTATTTGGCCAAGACGGTCCAGCTTTCGGCATCCGATACGAAGCAGGCGTCGAACAGTCCGACGATGGCGCGAAGCGCGCCGCCACCAACGCCGAGACCGCAAGAAAGCGCCGCGCCGTCTCAGGCTTCCGCGCCGCAGCAGGAGGCGGCGGCGGGTCCGGCCCCTCCGGCGACGGTGGTGACGCCGGACACGGATGACGACAACGCGCCGGTTTTGCGCCGCGGAAAGCCGAAGCCGTCGGCGCACGATCATGACCTGGAGAACCAGGTGGCGCAGGACGCCAGCGCGGCACCCGCTCAGACGGCGGCCAACTATTCGCGCCCTGGGCTGACGCCGCCGGACAAGCCGTTCGACCCCGGTCCGCCGGCGGCGGCCGGGACGGCAGCGCCTCCGCCGCGGATCCTCGACCCCCGCGCGGCGCTGATCGAGAAGGCGAGGGAGGTGGCGTTCGACACCACGGAGAAACTGCCCAATTTTATCTGCGAGCAGTTCACGACGCGATACGTGAGCCAGACCACTCCGGCGTCGTGGACGGCGCAAGACGTCGTATCGGCGAAGGTGGTCTACGAGGATGGGAAGGAGAGTTATCAGAACATCTCGGACAACGGCAAGCCGATGAAGGACTTCTTCGAAGGCGGGGACGGGGCGTGGTCGAAGGGCGAGTTTGGGACGATCCTGCGGGACATCTACGATCCATCGACCGCGGCGCGGTTCCACTACGCGACGGAGACGCAGATTCACGGGCTTTCGTCGGCGGTTTACGACTACACGATTGAGCAGCCGAACTCGCACTGGACGATTCAGGCGACGGGGCAGAAGTACAATCCGGCGTCGCGCGGGTCGGTTTGGGTGGACAAGCAATCGGGCAAGACGCTGCGGATTGAATCGTCAGCGGTCGGGCTGCCGAAGGATTTTCCGCTGGACACGGCGGAAACGGCGGTGGATTACGACTTCGTGGCGATCGGGACGAGGCGGGTGGTGCTGCCGGTGCGTTCCGAGGTGCTGATGTGCCAGCGGGGCACGCCGATTTGCACGCGGAACGTGATCGAGTTCCGGAACTATCACGAGTTCGGCGCCGACACGAACGTCAAGTTCGGTCCCTGACGGGGATGCCGAAGGCCGGCCAGTAGCGCTCCGGCAGGCTTTCCGGCTTCATGTTCCGGTTGAGGAAAATGTGGCGGGTGGAGCCGGTGGCGAGCAGGTCCTGGCCGCGGCGTATCTCGTATTGGAATTCGATCATGCGGCGGTTGGCGCTTCCGATGGTGGTGTGGACGGCGATTTCTTCGTCGTAGCGGGCCGGAGCGAGGTAGCGGCATTGGGCGCCGGCGACGGCGAGGTAGAGGCCGGTTTCGAGTTCAAGGTCGCGGTAGACGATTCCTGCGGCGCGGCAATATTCGGCGCGACCGACTTCCATCCAAACGAAATAGTTGGCGTAGTAGACGAGGCCCATCTGGTCGGTTTCGGCGTAGCGCACGCGGAGGCGCGTTTCGTGAACGGTCATGCGGGGGCGATTATAGCGCGGCGGGCGGTGGGGGCTTGGAGAAAGGCGGGCGGTAT
>DAIDIH010000044.1 GCA_027459465.1 Bryobacterales bacterium
CCCTCACGCCACCTTCTTCGCCACCACGCGCAGCCGGCGGTAATCGATCTGCCAGGCCCCGTCGCGGTACATCGCCGGTGACAGCAGCGTTTCCATCCGTACAAACAAGCTCTCCCGCGCGTGGGCTGAAAGGCCCTCCAGAAACGTCGCCGCGAACATCTGGAGCCAGTCCCGGAGCCCGCCCTCGCCCTCCACCCGGGTCGGACGCTCGAACAGCGAAGCCGCCGTCACCTCCAGCCCCGCATGATCGAGCAGGGTCGCATACTCGCCGATGGAAGGAAAATACCAAGGGTTCCGGGCCGCGGCCCGCGTGATCCCCAGACACGTCCGCAGGCCTTCGGCCACCGCCTCGACGTTCCCGTGTCCGCCGAACTCCGCCACAAACCGCCCGCCGGTCTTCAACGCGCGCGCAATGGAGGCCGCCACCGCCTCGGGAGGCTTCATCCAATGCAGCGCCGCGTTGGAAAACACCGCATCGAACGGCGCCTCCGCGCAGTACGCCGCCGCATCCGTCAGCACGAACGTCAAATTCGGAAAATTGATCCGCGCCTGCGCGATCATGTTGGGCGAAGCGTCGATCCCCACTACCGCCGCGCCGGCCTCGGCGATGCGCGACGTTAGCTGCCCGCTCCCGCAGCCCACGTCGAGCACCCGCTCCCCGGGCCCCGCCGCCAGCAGATCCAGCAGCGCCGCCCCGTAGTCCCACACATAACCGTGCGAGGCCTCGTAGCGCTCCACGTCCCAAGCCATCCGCGGACCGGGCATCGCGCAGCCCTCTAAAACTGTACCTTCGGAACGGTCCGCGCTCCGGGCTCCGTCTTGAAATAGGCGTCGTTGTGCTGGAAGTTGAACATTCCGGCAATGACGTTCGCCGGGAACAGCGCGATGTCGGTGTTATACCGCTGCACGGCTTCGTTGTACTTCCGCCGCTCCACCGCGATCCGGTTCTCGGTCCCCGCCAACTCGTCCTGCAGCCGCAGGAAGTTCTCGTTCGACTTCAACTGCGGATAATTCTCCTGCAACAGCAGCAGCCGTCCCAGCGTCTGGTCCAGCCGGCCGTTCGCCGCAATCTTCTCCTGCGGCGACCTCGCCCCGAGCAGGGCCGACCTCGCGTCGGCGATGTCCTTGAACACGGTCTCCTCGTGCTTGGCGAACCCCTTCACCGTCTCCACCAGGTTCGGGATTAAATCCGCGCGCCGCTGCAGCGCCACGTCCACCTGCGCCCACTGCGCGTTAATCGCCTCCCGCTCCGTGGCCAGGTTGTTGTAAGTGCTCTTCACGGTGCCGAAAACAATCAGCCCTCCGAGCAACACCAAGACGAGAACTACAATCGCGATAAGTTTCATGTCTCCCTCAAGTCTATTCTTATTGTCCTACGCCGCGGGAGGCTCGCCCGTTCCCTCTCCCCAGGGGGTTATACTGGCCCTTGCCCAACCGGGCTGCCCGCGATCGCCCGGTGCGTACGCACATGGCCGATCCCGCTCCCGCCTCGCCCACGACCGCCATCCCCAAGCTCCCCCGACTCCCCACCGCCGAAACCCGCCCGCCCCGCAACGCCGTGTCGCGCTGGCTGTTCGGCGGCGGCCGGCTCGACCAAACCCCCGAAGAGGAACACACCTACCCGTGGCTTTCCGTCATGTGGCTCACCGGTGTCGACTATTTCTCCTCGCTGGTCTACCAGGCCGGGATCGCCCTTATCGCCGCCGCCACCCTCGGACCCGTCGCCACCCTGATCCTCGTCGCCGCCACCCTCCTCGGAGCGCTCCCGGTCTACCGCAAAGTCGCCGGCTACTCTTACGCCGGCCAGGGCTCGATCGCCATGCTCGAGAACCTCCTTTCCGGCTGGGCCTCCAAAATCTTCGTCCTCGTTCTAATCGGCTTTGCCGGCACGGACTTCGTGATCACCATGACGCTGTCCGCCGCCGACGCCGCCACCCACGCCGTCCACAACGCCTTCCTTCACCGCTACCTGGGCAACGCGCAAATGAGCCTCACCCTCGGCCTCCTCATTGTCCTGGCCGTGGTCTTCTTTATCGGCTTCCAGGAAGCCATCGCGGTCGCCTCCCTCGTCGCCATCCCTTTTCTCCTCCTCAACGCCGTGGTCCTCCTCTACGGTCTCGCGAAGATCCTCGCCCACCCGTCGATGATCGCCCAATGGCACGCCTCCCTCGCCGTCCATGGCGATTGGACCGGCATCGCCCTTGCCTCCTTCATTGCCTTCCCCAAACTCGTTCTCGGCATGAGCGGCTTTGAAACCGGCGTCTCCGTCATGCCCCTCATCAAGCCCGAAGGCGAACCCGCCACCGACGCCGCAGGCCGTCCCTCCGGGCGCATCCGCGCCACCGGCAAACTCCTCACCACCGCCGCCTTCATCATGGCCGGGTTCCTCCTCCTGTCCAGCTTCGTCACCACGCTCCTCATTCCCGAATCCGCTTACCGCGAAGGCGGACCCGCCGCCGGCCGCGCCATCGCCTACCTCGCCCACCAGATGCTCGGCAATATCTTCGGCACTGTCTACGACCTCTCCACCATCGCCATCCTCTGGTTCGCCGGCGCCTCCGCCATGGCCGGACTCATCAGCCTCATCCCCCGCTACCTCCCGCGCTTCGGCATGGCCCCACGCTGGGTCCTCTACCGCAAACCCATGGTCCTGGTCCTGTTCGTCATCGACCTCGCCGTCACCCTGGTCTTCCACGCCAACGTCGAAGCGCAAGCCGGAGCCTACGCCACCGGCGTCCTCGTCCTCATCCTCTCCGCCTCCATCGCCGTCGCACTCTCCACCTGGCGCGAGGCCTGGGAAACCAAACAAAAACGCGCTGTCCTGTTCTTAGCCGCTCTCTACTTCATGGCTGTCAGCGCGCTGTTCACCTACACCCTGATCGCCAACGTCTTCGAACGCCCCGACGGCATCATCATCTCCACCATCTTCATCTTCTTCATCCTCACCCTCAGCGCCGCCAGCCGCTACCAGCGCGCCCGCGAACTTCGCGTCTCCGACGTCCGCTTCCTCGACGCCGGCTCCGCCGCCCTCTGGCCCGAAATCTCCGGCCGCCGCGTCAACCTCGTCCCCCTCCACGGCGCCAATCACGCCGCCCGCGCCGCCAAAGAGACCGAACTCCGCGCCAAATACAAAATCGACGGCCCCATCGCCTTCCTCCACGTCCACTTACTCGACAACCGCAGCGAATTCCTCACCACCCTCCGCATGGGCATCCGCCGCGAAGCCGAAGACTACGTCATCGAAGTCTGGGGCGCCGTCGCCCTCGCCAATACCATCGCCTACTTAACCGAACTCATCAACCCCACGAGTGTCTTCCTCGGCCTCACCCGCCAGAACCTCATGAAACAATCCTTCCGCTATATGTTCTGGGGCGAAGGCGAAACCGCTCTCATGGTCTACACCATCCTCGTCCGCTACTGGGAGTGGGCCGGCGACACGGTCCCCCGCCCACCCATGTTCCTCACGAGCGAATAACCCGAAGCAAAAAGTAAATGCGTTAACGGTTGCCAGCAACCCGCGTGACCATAAAACAGTTGGATGAGAAGGCCGCGCCCGGAGTTCCGACCATGCCTTTCGACAGAGCGCCACAACCTGCTGGTGCGGCGCCGCCACACAAGCAGAGCAATAAGCCCGACTCACACGGCCAACCAGTCCGTTATCGCGGATGTAAGTTGAGAGGTTGAAACGGGAGCACTGCCCTTTGTAAGCGGAGTTAGAAATTCAGACGGCGCCAGCGCGAGCGCGCAATTGTCGTCCGGCACGGCGAGAACAAACAAGGAGCGCCCGGCATACTCCCGCTCGCGCATCGCCGATAAGTACACGTACTCCACGAGCATTTGGGCATCAATGAAGGATCCCTCGATGTCGGGCCGGTCCGGAACCGGGTTCGCGCGGTGCTGGTCCTCGAATAACACGACGCTGCTGAACGGCTTCAATTTTGGACGGACGCCGAAACGGCAGAACGTGGCCTGCGGCGCGGCGCGCCGGAAGGCCTCCGAAGCGCCCCATTGCACGAACGAGTTCCCGAACAACAGCGCCCCATTGCCGCTCAGAAAGAGATTGCGGACAAATTCCCGAACGTCCGGTTGGTATCGCCGCTTCATCATCGCGCCCAGATCGATCTGACGCAATCCGTCATAGGCCCGGTCGACGGTCTTCAGATTCCGGTCGATGGAATTGAGACGCAGGAGAAACTCACGCCGCACCGGTCCCAGCTCGTTGAAGCAAAGCCCGGTCACCGCCCCGTCCGCACGCATGAGCGAAAGCATTTCGTCGTATTCGAAAACCCAGGTTCGCTCCACGGGTTCTATCTCCGGCTGTGACTGCCGGCCGGCAACGGCGCCAAACAGCTCAGGCAGAACCGCGGCGAACGGCGATTGGAGAAGAAGCCAGTGTCCCTGAGGCTCGAGCGATTGCCAGATAGGGCCGGAGGGAACCTGCGCCCCGCCCGGCATCGTGCAAACGATGAGTCTCCGGCTCTGCCTTTGTCCCCCCGCGGCCTCGCGAGCCGCGCCGATTTTGGAGAAAACCTTCTCCACTTCGGCGCGCCACTGCGGATAGTAGGGCGAGCGCACGAGAATGCCGGTGTCCCGCACGGACATCCGCTCCGTGTTCAGTTTCCAGTCCGGAAGGTCCATCTTCTGTTCGAGAGCGAGTATCGGCTGAAACAGCGCCCGGAACTCGGCGCCGGGCAACCGCCCGAGCCACTCCATCTGCCCTTGGAGGGCCCGCCGCTCGGCAGGGAATAACAGATCCCACGACTGGAGCTGCTCATTCAGGGCAGGCACAAAGCTGCGGGGCAATCTGGCGAGAAGAGCGGGGTCGACCGGGTTCGCCACTTTACACTCCGAATACGGGCAGAAGATGTCCCGCCGCCTGGGAGCAGTTGACGTCGAGCAGTGCGCCGAAGGAAGGCGCAAAGTCGATCTGCCGCACTTCCTGCGAAA
This sequence comes from Bryobacterales bacterium, assembly GCA_027459465.1. GTDB lineage: Bacteria > Acidobacteriota > Terriglobia > Bryobacterales > Bryobacteraceae > JAJYKC01. The sequence goes on from DAIDIH010000044.1 coordinate 4,948, forward strand.
CAACACCGGGCTTACGGACCGCGCTGCCCAGAATCATCGCCCACGACATGCGGTTCGAGCTGCTGTCACTGCGGTGATTGAAAAATCCGTTCGTGCTTGTGCCGTCGGGATCGCGTCCGAACTCCGGCATCACCACCATCGTGACGTTATTGCGGTATGCCGGGAGCGTCTGAAGATAATTCCAAAGACGCCACACCAGCGCATCATTGTTGCGAATTCCCGATAAATGCAGCGAATAAGTGCCCGAGTGCGCCACCTCGACGTCGGAGAAATTCATTACCAGGATGGCCGGGGACACGCGGCGCAACACCTCGCTCGCCACGAACCAGGTCAGTTCATCGCCGCTCGTAGGACTGTTAGGTCCGTTGATGAAATCCGCCAGAGCCGCAAGGAACACCTGTTTCAGTTCCGGATCCAGGATGGAAGACTCCGACGGGATGCTCCATCCGATCCGCTCATAATCGTCTTGCATAATTGTGGTGAGTTCGTCGAGCAGCACGTCGCGCTGCAGCTTATGATGCGGGCTGTGGCCCATGATGATCCGCTCGACAGACTCGATCAATAACTGCTTGGCCAGAATCACATTTGCGTCAACGCCGATCTTCGCGGTGAGCGCCTTATTACTTGTAACTAACCAGGTCTCATTCGCGCCCACCTTCCGCTGAGCCTGAAGATACTGGAAAAGAGTCGGATTGGCGGGCCGATCCTTCCCCCAGTCGTCGACATGCTGCCAGACTCCGGTCAAGATACTGCTGATCGTATTGAAATGGGCAGTGGTCCCCTCGTTCCACACGTAAGGATAGAAAAGCGCCTGAGGGAAAAGTTCACCCGCCAGGTGGGGAATGTTGCCGACGCCCTGCTGGGAAAAGCTCTCCTGGCGGCGAATTCCGCCGGTCGTTATCAGAACGAGCTTCGGAGAGCGAGGCGAGCCCGGCTCGACCGCGCCTGCACGAACGAAGCGGCGAGCGAGTCCCAAACCGAGCAGCCTGAGCAGCGTCCTTCGGAGCATGATTGTCCCCTCTTTCCAGACAGCGTACACCCGTTGGCAAAGACCGACAAGTTTTATCGGGGTGTGCTAAATTGAGGCCGGTATGTCAACTGCGAATATGGATCGCCGTGCATTTCTTGTCGGCGGCGCGCTGGCCGTGGCCGGGGGAGGCGTCCAGGCCGGACCGCAGAACGACCGCGCGGCCCCGCAAGCGGCCGGTCCCGGCAGCTACGAAATTTGCCGGAACTGGCTCTTCCAGGCGCGTGCGGGCGATGCCGCTCTTCAACCCGGTTTCGACGATTCCACCTGGCAGCGCATCACAATCCCACACACCAACGTCCGTCTGCCCTGGCACAGCTTCGACGACCGCTCCTACGAATTCCTCTCCGTCTACCGCCGCCACTTTCGCCCACCCGCCGCATGGCGCGACCACCGCGTTTTCGCACGATTCGACGGCGCGATGACCGCCTCCACCGTCGCCATCAACGGACACGCTTTCCCGGAGTTCCGCGGAGGCTACACGCCGTTTTCTTTTGAGTTGACCGGCCATCTCGCCTGGGACAGCGATAACGTGCTCGCCGTGCGCCTCGATTCCACCGAGCGGTCCGACATCCCGCCCTTCGGCGGAAACATCGATTACCTCACCTTCGGCGGGATTTATCGCGACGTGCGCCTGCAAGTTGTGCCGAACACATTTGTCGCTAATGTTTTCGCCGAACCCGTGCACGTCCTCGATGCCAACCGTGGACTTCGCGTGCGTTGCTGGATCGACGGTCCGGTTTTCCCGGCAACCCATCTCCGGGTCCAGCTGAGCGACAACGGGGCCGCGCTCGCTTCAATTGAAGCCGCGGCCGACCCCAGCCGGACCGACTATCAGGAACTCGTCATCGACCGGGTTGGCGACGTGAAACTTTGGGACCTGAACAATCCTAAACTTTACGACGTGAACGTGCGGCTCACAAACGCCGACGGGTCGCAGCACACCTACGCAACCCGCATCGGATTCCGCGAGGCGCGGTTCACGCCCGAAGGTTTCCTGCTGAATGGCCAGCATGTGAAATTGCGCGGGCTGAACCGGCATCAGACCTTCCCCTTCGCCGGCGGCGCGATGCCTGCCCGCGCGCAGCGCCGCGATGCCGACATCCTGCGCAAGGAACTGAAACTCAATCTCGTCCGTACCTCGCACTATCCTCAATCCCCCGCCTTCCTGGACCGCTGCGACGAAATCGGACTCCTGGTGCTCGAAGAAATTCCCGGCTGGCAGCACATCGGCGAGCAGGACTGGCAGGATCTCTCGGTCCGCAATGTGGGGGACATGATCCGCCGGGATTGGAACCACCCGTCGATCATCCTCTGGGGCGTGCGGATCAACGAGTCGCAGGACGACCACATCTTCTACACGCGGACAAATCAACTCGCGCATTCGCTCGACGATTCCCGGCAAACCGGCGGAATCCGCTACCTTTACAACTCGGAACTGCTCGAAGACGTATTCACCATGAACGACTTCGGCTTTCCCCTTCGCCCGCCGAACCACCCTCTGTACCTCAACACGGAATTCAACGGCCATATGTTTTCGACCAAGAGTTTCGACCAAGTGGAACGGGTGGCCGAGCACACGTTGCGCCACGCGCGTGTTCACAACCAGCTTGCCTCGGACCCGCGCTACGCCGGCGGTATCGGCTGGTGCGCGTTCGACTACAACACTCATTCGAACTTCGGCTCCGGCGACCGCATCTGTTACCACGGCGTAAGTGATATCTTCCGGATACCCAAGGCCGCGGCGGGCTTCTATAAATCCCAGTGCGACCCGGAAGAAGAAGTCGTTATTGAACCCGGGTTCTTCTGGTCGCAAGGCGACCACTCGACGGCAGGGGGTGTCGGCATGGTCCCCATCTGCTCTAACTGCGATCATCTGAAGATCTATGTGGCGGATCGGCTGCACACGGAAGCCGAGCCGGACCGGGCTACCTACGGCCATCTGAAGTATCCTCCGTTCCTGGTTAGAATCACGGACCGGCCGGCGTGGGGAGATCTCAGGATCGAGGGCTACATAGCCGGCAAGTTAGTAAAGACCGTGACGCTGTCCGGCACCGGCGTTGACGCGGCGCTGCAAGTATTGCCCGACGACCAGGAACTGGTCGCCGACGGCCGGGATTGCACACGCGTTGTCCTGCGCTTGACGGACGAGTTCGGCAACCCCCGCCGAATGTCCAGCGGAGCTGTAAGCTTTCACCTGGAGGGCCCGGGCGAGATCATCGGCGATAACCCATTCGCGTTGAGCGGCGGCGCCGGGGCGATCTGGATCCGCGCGCAACAGACTCCCGGAGTCATTCGACTGAGAGCGGAACTCCAGCACGTCAAGGCGCAGGAGGTCACAATCACCGTGCTCCCTGCCGAGCCGGAAGCGGTTTGAGTTCGCGTCCCGGGCCCAGTCCGGGGCGATCCATCGCTATCCTGCATTGCCGGCACGGGTTAGCCGCGCCGATGTATCTGCGGTAGTCTTTTTCCCGTATTGACCCTGCCTGCACGATCAGATAGTTTCACTAAGACACGTCTCTGAATTCCGTCGCAGCCGGCCCGCACGGGGATCGGCAACTCTTTCCAATAGTTGGCTGCGGATTCAGACATAGGGGAACGCCATTGTCAGTGCTTCGATCAAGCAAGTCGACGTGTGTCGAGTTGCGATTTGCTGATGGTTTATTCCGGCCTGGCGGAACCTCCGCAACTTGGTTGGCGCGCGGAATCTCCCGCGGCCTCCCCATCGCCGTCGTCCTGCCGCTGCTTGTGTCGGCGCCGTCCCGGTTAAGCGGCGACCTCCATGCGGGCTTCTCCTCTTCCAACCTCGCGCCGGTCCTCCTATTCGTCGAAGCGCCCATCACGACCGCAGCCCCGATCACGCAGCGCTTTCCCAAAGGCAGCCGCCTGGTATCCTGGCAACCGGGCCAACCGCCAAATAGCGCGTCCAATCTCTCTCTCCGTTTTTTCGCCGCCGCGGACCCTGACGTTTCCCCGTCCGGCGAAAGGATTCTCTTTTCGGCCAAAACTACCCTTGACTCGCCTTGGCAAGTCTGGGAGATGAACTCCGACGGGACGGCCGAACATCAACTCACGCATTGCTCGGATAACTGTCTGAAGGCCGCCTACCTTCCGGACAACCAGTTTGTCTACACTCGCGTTTCCGCGTCAGACCGTGAGTCGTTCTTGTGCGTCGCCCGCATCAGCGAATCGGATTCCCATCGAATCACCTTCGGCCCCGGCCGGTTCGAACTGGAAACCGTGCTGGCGGACGGGCGCCTTCTCGCCTCCGCCGAACGCTCGCTTACTTCAACCGGCGGTGGCCGGGAGCCTCGCGCCCTCTTCACCCTTCGTCCCGACGGTACCGGGCTGGCTTCATTCCGCGACGACCGGTCTTCGCCCTTGAGCCAGACCTCTGCCTCTGAGCTTGACGATGGAACCGTCGTCTTCGCGCAACGCGACCCGGCAAGAAACTTAGATCCCGGGGGCGTGCTTGCATTCGTCCGCCCCGGGTCGCTGCGCGTAACAACCTGTAACTCACCGCAGCCCCTGGTGCAATCCGTCCACGAATTCAATGGCGGCCACGTACTGGTTTCCGGGCAGGACTCGGCCTCCTCATCCGCCCATTACTCAGCTTATGATGTGGACTTATCCGGAGACGCGGCTCTCCGGCTGATCTATCGCGATCCCATGGTCTCCGTCGTCCAAGCGGTTCCGCTGCGTCCCCACCGTGCCCAGGCCGCTTACCGGTCCATCCTGCATCTTGAGCAAAACAACGGACGCTTCATCTGCCTCAATTCCCGCCGCGCAGGCAACGCTCCGGGCGGCACTTTGTCCGCCGCCATCGCCCAAGTGCGCGTCTTCGTTGAAAAAGACAACGGCGGCGAGCAACTCCTGGGCCAGGCTCCGGTCGCCTCCGATGGATCCTTCTACATTGCGGCGCCGGCCGACCGTCCGGTTCGATTCGATCTCGTCGCGGCGAACGGCAACTTAGTAGCCTCGCAGCGAAGTTGGATCTGGGTGCGTCCGGGAGAAGACCGTGGATGCATCGGCTGTCACGAGGACAAAGCCGAATCGCCACAAAACCACTGGCCATTGGCCCTCACTATGCCCGGGATGCCGGCCCGTATCGGGCTTCCGCCCCACAAACCTCTTCACTGAACGGACCAGGATGCGCCTTCCCTTGAAACTCGTTCTCAGTATAGTCCTCGCCTTCTGCGTGCCCGCTGTATTCCGTCTTGCGGCTCAATCTCCCGGCGGACCGCCGTCCCATGCCTTGCCTCAGTTCGAAGATGTGACCGTGAAGGCCGGCATTGACTTCCAGCACTCCTTCGGCGAAAAGGAACTTAGCTCCATCGTCGAGGCGACCGGTTCGGGCTGCGGCTGGCTCGACTACAACAACGACGGGCTGCTCGATCTCTATGTTCTAAGCGGCCGCCATGTCGATGGGCTGACCGACATCTCGTCGCCGGTCCGCGCCCCCGCCACGAATCACCTGTACCGGAACAACGGCGATGGCACCTTTACCGACGTGACAGCCAAGGCGGGCCTCGAAGGAACTGGTTTCGCCTTGGGGCTGACCATCGGCGACTTTGACAACGATGGCAACGAAGATATCTATGTCACTAACTACAACTCATCGATTCTTTATCACAACAACGGCAACGGAACTTTTACGGACGTAACCACCGCGGCCCATGTCGGGAATCCGTTCTTCGGCACGGGCGCCGCCTTCCTCGATTACGACCGTGACGGCCGCCTCGATCTCTTCGTGGGCAACTATCTCCAATACGATCCCTCCTACCGGCACTTTTACTCAGCCAACCACTACCCTGGCCCGTTGGACTACGGCCCCCAAGTGAATCGGCTCTTTCACAACAATGGCGACGGTACGTTTACCGACGTATCCCGGCGCGCGGGAATCGCGGCCATGCCCGGCCGTGCGATGGGAGTCGCCACCGGCGACTTCGACAATGACGGCTGGCCCGATATCTACGTCGCCAACGACACGATGGGAAGCTACCTCTACCACAACAACCGCGACGGCACATTCACCAACATTGCGGAGGAGGTTAACGCCGCCTACGGACAAAATGGCGAGGCGACGACTGCGATGGGACCGGTGTTCGGCGATTTCGACAACGACGGCTGGCAGGACCTGTTCGTCTCCGACGCACGCTACCACCGCCTGATGCACAACATGTTCCACAACTCCGGCAAGTCCGGCGATTACTACTTCGCCGACGCGACCGATGGCGCGGGAGTGGGAGCGCCGTCGGCGCAGTACGTGGGCTGGGGCGACGGTTTCTTCGATTTCGACAACGACGGTTGGAAGGATCTCTTCATTGTCAACGGCGGTCTCAGTTGGCTGATCCCAATGGAAGATACGCTCCTGCGCAACAATGGCAACGGCAAATTTGTTGACGTCTCGAACGCCGCGGGCGCCTTCTTCAAAACGCGCCATGTCAGCCGCGGCGCCTGCTTTGCCGACTACGACAACGACGGCTACATCGACGCCTTCATCGTTGTACTTGGCGGACACGGAATTCTGCTTCATAACAATCCCCCGACCCGGCAACGAAATCATTGGCTGACGATCCGCCTTGTTGGCACGCGCAGCAACCGCGACGCCTACGGAGCAACCGTGGAAGCCATAGCGGGCAGCCTGCACCAGTACGTGCAAACAACGTCGGCCAGCGGCTACCTTTCGCAGAACGATCCCCGGGCGCACTTCGGACTTGCGCAATATACGCAGGCCGATACGCTCATCATCCATTGGCCTGATGGAGAGCTGCAGACGCTCCATCACGTTCCGGCGGACCAGGTGCTGACGGTGACAGAACCCGCCGCCACGCACACACAAGCCGGCACAACTTCTTCCAGCGCACACTGAGATGGCCGCCGCTTCGCTCATCCGCCGCCCGCTTCGGACCCCGTTCCTCCTGCTCGCGTTCGTTTTGCCGCTCGCCTCACACGCCACCATTCCACAAGACACGCCCGGAGCCGGACACCGGTATCTGAGTCCGGTCGATCTCGCCATCTCGCCGAACGGGACCCGACTCTACGTCGTGTGTGAAGACGCCAATCTCGTCCTCGCCGTCGACACCCGCTCGAACAGAGTTGTCGAACGCATCGCCGCCGGCCGTCAGCCGAAAGCGATCGCCTTATCGCGGGACGGAAGCACGATTTACGTGGCGAACGAACTCGACAACTCCGTAAGTGAGATCGATGCGGCCTCGCTTAAAGTCCGCCGGACGTTTGGCGCCGGATGGGGCCCCGCCGGTGTTGCCGCAGGGCGCCGCGGGAACACCCTGTATGTCGCAAACACGTTGGGCAATGACGTCTCCGTTCTTGACGCGGCCACCGGCCGGAACCTGCGAAGCCTGCCTGCCGGAACCTTTCCCGAATACCTCGCCGTCTCTCCGGATGGCGCGCGAGTATACGTATCTAACCTCCTGGCCGCGATCGGCCGCTTCGATCAGCCCCCTGTCTCAGAGTTGACGGTAATCGATGCCGACTCAAACCAGATTGCCGAACGGATCCCGATTCCCGGGGTAATTCAGCTCCGCCATATTGCTCCAGTTCGAACGGCGGGCGGAACTTACCTGCTCGTCCCGTTCCTGCGTCCGAAAAACCTGAACCCGCTCGTGCAAATCGAGCAAGGGTGGTACCTCACGCATGGAGTCGCTGTCATCCGGACGCCGGCCTCCCGGCAAGGCGATCGACAGACCAGCCGCGTGGACGAAGTTCTGCTCGATGACGTTGACCGTTACTTCGCCGATGGTTTCGGCGCGGCGGCAACGAGCGATGGTACGTTCGCCCTGGTGACAGCCTCAGGCTGCGACACGGTTTCGATCCTCGACACACGCAAGCTCGATCATCTTCTTCAATCCGTCCCACCGGGCAACCCCGAGGCGCTCGCCGACCGCCTCGACTCCGCCCGGCGCATTGTCACGGCGCGACTGCCGACCGGCAAAAATCCGACTTCCGTCGTGATCGCTCCGGGCGACTCCCTTGCCTACATCGCCAACCGCATGGACGACACGATTACCGTCGTTGACCTCCGCCGCCGGGCCGTCGCCGCTACGATCGACCTCGGCGGCCCGAGGCAGATTACACCCGAGCGACACGGACAGCAGTTGTTCTACGACGCAACTTACTGCTTCCAGCACCAGATGGCTTGCGCCACGTGTCATCCGCATAAGGGCCTCTCCGACGGTCTCGCCTGGAGCCTCGAAACACCTGAACTCGGCCGGGACGTCGTCGAGAACCGAACGCTCCGCGCGATCTCGGAGACCGGGCCATTCAAGTGGAATGGCAACAACCCGGATCTGGAAACGCAGGCCGGCCCGCGAACCGCGATGTACATCTTCCGCTCTCAGGGCTTCAGCGACTCACAGGTCCGCGACCTGACCACTTTCATTCGTTCCCTCACCTTGCCGCCAAATCCCCGCCGGAAGGCGAACGAGGTCCTCACCGAGGAGCAGGAACGCGGCCGGCAAATCTTCTTCCGCACAACCACCAATACCGGTGAAATCATCCCGACTCAGGAGCGCTGCTACTTCTGCCATCCGCCCCAGACGCACTACACAGCCCGCGTACACATGGACGTCGGAACGAAGACCCCCTATGACACCAATGGCTCCTTCGATATCCCTCAACTCGAAGGTCTCTACATGCGCGCTCCCTACCTCCACAACGGCGAGGCCCTGACGCTCGAAGAAATTTGGACTAAGTACAGTCCCGAAGACAAACACGGAATCACTTCCGACATGGATAAGGTTCAGTTGAACGATCTTATCGAGTTTTTGAAGACACTATGACGAAACTGCCATGCTGGCTCTGCCTGGCCGCCGGCCTCGGGCCATTCCTGTCCGCCGGTGGAGCGGTTGCAATTCCGGCCTCGTCAGGTCTGTATACCAAGTGGACCAACTACACCGCGGCAAACGGATTCCCGCCGGGCAAAGTCTACTGCGTTAGGGTGGACGGCGACCGTGTCTGGGCCGGAACCGGGCACGGTCTGGTGCTGATCGAGCACGGACAGGTCAAACGCATTTTCACGCCCGCCGACGGCCTCGCCGGCCGGGCCGTCATGTCCATCGCCGTCGACGACCAGACCGGCGACCTCTGGATCGGCGCCTTCGGAGGCCTCAGCCGTTACTCCGGCGGACAGTTCAAGACTTACACGAATCTCTCGAGCGGCCTGGCGAACGATCTCGTCTACAGCGTCGCTGTCAAAAACGGGGAAGTATGGGTAGCGACGGCGGCGGGGGTGAACCGCTTCGATACCCGTACCGAGGCCTGGTCCATCTTCAACGAGAAGAATGGTCCTTTTGAAGAACCCTGGTCCTATTCCATCGCCTTCGGCGAGGGAAACGTCTACATGGGTGTATGGGGCGGCGGCGTCATCGTCTACAACCCGGCCACGCGCTCGTGGCGTCCCTACACCGACCCCGACGGCGAAATGGAAATCGTGTTGTATCGAAACCAGGGCTTAATTCATAACATCGTCAGCAGCGTCGCCTACAACGAGAGCACCGGCATGTTCTGGGCCTCGACTTACTTCGGCCTGAGCGGTTACGACGGCCGGAACTGGCACAACTATCTCACCAAGGACAGCGGCCTTGCCTCCGACTTCATCAACGCCGTCCAGTCGAGAGGCGACCTGGTGTGGGCGTGTACAGACAAAGGGCTCAGTTGCCTGAACTACAAATCGAACGTCTGGACAACCTACCGGACGCTCGGGACGGACGGCCGTGGAGAAATTGAGATTACCGGGCCCGAAGGTCACAAAAGCAAAACAGTGACCCCTTCGGGGCTCGCCCATAGCTACACGCTGAATGTCGATTTTCAAGGAGACGACGTATGGGTCGCCACGGGAAACGGACTTAGTCATGGCATATGCCAACTTACAAAATAGGAGTGCAATGATGAATCAACTGAATACCGAGATACAGATGCCCGCTTCCGGGGCGGAGGGACACACGCCGATTGAAAAGAAGGCGATCACCGCTCCCTCCGTCCTGAATGAGGCCTACCACTACTCCAAGCCGTCGTCGTTCTCCCGCGGACTCCGGCTTAACATCAAGGGCGTCACCTTTCTCCTGATTTCCGGCACCGCGAGCATCGGCGATCAGGGCGAGACGCTCTATCCCGGCGATTTCCGCGCTCAATTGTGGCGTACGTACGAGAACATCACCGCCTTGCTCGCTTCCGAGGGCGCTACGTGGAAAGACGTCGTCCGGACCACTTGCTATCTTCGCGACATCGAGCGGGACTATGCGGCGTTCAACGAGATCCGCACTGCATTTTTCGCCGAGATGGGCTTGGATCCCCTGCCCGCCTCAACCGGGATACAGGCAATCTTGTGCCGTCCGGACTTACTGGTCGAAATCGAGGCCATGGCGATTTTCGAGTCGAATGCCACAAACGCCTGACAAACGGCGCTGCCGCCGAACCCCGGCCATGCGCATTGTGATTCTTCTATTCGCCGCCGCGACTTTCTTGGTTACGCGCGGGCTGTCTCAGTCCGCGCCGCCGGCCGGGAATCAGGCCCCGGCGCCGCAGGAACTGCGCTACGCCAACATGCCCCCGGACGCGGTGCCGTTCCGTGAATTCCGGAAGCCCTACCAACAGTGGTTTCTCTCCCCTGACACGCTTGCCTACTACGGCGCCGCGCGTCTGGCCTCCGATGGCGACGCAGCAGGTCTCCACAGCGTCGACATCGGTCTTCTCGGACCGTTGGACGCTAACAATCCGGAGTCGCTCTATGGCATCGCCATGCTCCACGGCGCGCAACTGGCGGTGGAAGAAGCCAACGCTTCGGGAGGCTACCACGGCAAGCCGTTCGCACTCAAAGTGCACGACGACCTCCCGCTCTGGGGCGCTTCCGCCATGGAAATCGTGAAGATGGATTTCAACGAACACGTGTGGGCGATGCTCGGCTCCATCGATTCCGCGTCCACCCACATCGCCCTCCGCGCAACTCTTAAGCTTGAGATCCCCATCGTCGATACCGGCACCAGCGACCCGACCGTCACCGAGACGCGCATCCCGTGGCTCCTGCACAATTTCCCCGACGACCGGCAGCAGGGTTACGCACTCGCCGACTACATCTTCAATCAGAAGAAACTGCGCCGTGTCGCAATCCTCCGCTCCACGGACCGCTACGGCCGCAAAGGGGACGAGATCTTTTTCGCGGCCGCGCGCCGCCTCGGCCGGCAACCGCTTCTCGAAGCGAAATTCGAACCGTCTGAGAGGGATTTCTCGTCCCAACTGCGCCTTCTCGACAGCACCGGCATCGACGCGCTCGTCCTGTGGAGTAGTGCCCGCCAAGCCGCCCTCATTCTGAAACAGATGCGCGACGCCGGGATGAAGCAACCGGTGTTCGCTTCGAGCCGCGTGGTTTATCCCGACTTACTCGCCTCCGCCGGGGGCGCCGCCGAAGGCCTGGTTGCGGTGTCCCCGCTCGATGCGACGCGCACGGACGCCGGTTGGCGCGCCTTCCGCGAACGCTTCCGCAGCCGCTTCCAGGCCGAGCCTGACGCTTACGCCTCCTACGCCTACGACGGCATGAACATCCTGATCGCCGCCATTCGATCGGCCGGCCTCAATCGCGGCCGCATCATGGACGCACTGCGCGCTCACCAGATGAGCGCCTACCAGGGGGTCAGCGGCACGGTGTTCTTCGACTACACGTTGAATAACATCGCGCCCCTCACCATGGTCGAGGTGCGCGGCGGCCGCTTCATGTACTGGCCCGAACACCGCACCGATTGGGATAAGCCGGCTTCCGCCACCCTCGTCCCTGCGCCCACTCCCCTTCAACCCTGACGCCACGTCTGATTCATGCTTTCCGCTTACTCGAAATCGCTTGCCGTCCTCTTCGCTGCCCTCGCGTCCCTGGCCGCGAACTCCCAAATCGCCGCCGCGCAAACTGTCACCCCGTACGCCACCATCCCTTCCGGTCACGCCACCTATTCCGGCCCCGGCCGCGGCCACCAGGACGATCTTCCCGCGGGCTCGGTCCGGATCGGCCTCCTCGTCCCCCTCACCGGACCGCGCAAGCCCGAGGGCGAAGCCATCCTGGCGGCGGCCCGCATCGCCTTGGAGGAATCGAAAGCCCGCGGCCTCTCCCTCGCCATCGGCGACGAAACCGCCTCCCCCTGGGGACCCACCGCCGACGCATTGATTCACCTGGTGATGGACGATCAAGTCATCGCCGTCCTCACCTCGGAAAGCGGCGCCGTGGCTCACCTGACCGAGCAGGTCGGAAACCGCATCGGAGTGCCGGTGCTCACCCTCGCCACCGACGCCACCACTACCGAGATCAACCTCCGCTGGCTCTTTCGCCTCGCTCCCAGCGACCTCGCGCAGGCGCGCGCCTTCGTGGAGGACATTTACTCCAAGCGGCGTTTGACCCGGGTTCTTCTTGTTACCGCGCGCGACCACGACGGCCGCGCCGGCGCCAGAGAGTTCCTGGCCGCGGTTCGCAACGCCGGAGCACCCGCTCCATCCACCTTTACTGTCGACGCTCAAAAGCCTGACGTCGATGCATGGCTGGCTCTGTTGAAACACGCATCCCCGCAGGCCATCGTATTTTGGACCAGCGCCTCCATCGCGAATGCGCTCCGAAGCCGGATGCACTCCCCGTGCCCAGGCGTTGCGCTCTACCTCTCGCAAGCCACCGCTGACGGCTACGAGGAGCCGGACTCATACTTCTCGCAGAGTTCCGATGAGGTCTCCGGTTGCCGGGCCTGGACTGTCGCCTCTGGCCCGATCGGGCCCGGCCGCGCCCGCCGCTTCGCGGAACTCTATCGCGCGAAAATGAACGCAAACCCGGGCCCGGCCGCGCTCGCAGCCTTCGACGCGGTCCGTCTCCTCTGCGACGGCTTACAAAAATCCGGCCCAAACCGCGCTCGCCTCCGCGACCGTCTCGCGGAAGTGACGGCTTACTCCGGCGCTTCCGGTGTCATTTCTTTCGACAACCAGGGCAACAATCAACAGCCCCTACGTCTCGTGCCGATTGACCTGCCCACGAGCCGGGAATGAGAAATCTCCATGCCAGATCTATCATCGAATGTGTATGACGTAATCGTCGTCGGTTCCGGAGCCGGCGGCGGCATGGCGGCTTACACCCTCACCAACGCCGGCGCCAAGTGCCTTGTGTTGGAGGCGGGCGGCTGGTATGACGCGGCGCGCGACTCCCACTGGCTGGAGTGGTGCTATGACGCCCCTCATCGCGCGGCGCGCACGCCGGATCATCCCTACGGTTACTTCACCGCCGCCGCCGGTGGTTGGCGCGTCGACGGCGAACCCTATACTTCGGCACCCGGCACCGATTTCCGCTGGTTCCGTTCCCGCATGCTGGGCGGACGAACGAATGCGTGGGGGCGCATCTCCCTTCGCAACGGTCCCTATGACTTTCAGCCCTACAGCCGCGATGGCAAAGGCTTCGACTGGCCGATCCGCTACAGCGATCTCGCGCCTTACTACAGCCGCGTCGAGCAACTAATCGGCGTCTTCGGTTCGAACGAGAACCTCGAAAACTATCCCGACGGCGACTTCCTGCCTCCGCCCGCTCCGCGCTGCTATGAGTTACTCGTCCGGAAAGCCTGTAACAAACTGGGCATTCCCTGCGTACCCTCGCGGCTCGCCATCCTGACACGCTCTCTCAATGGCCGCCCGGCCTGCCACTACGTCTCCCAGTGCAACCGCTCCTGCCGTCTTTCGTCAAACTTCTCCTCTCCCACCGTCTTGCTGAATCCGGCCCTCGCCACGGGACGCCTCGAAATCCGCTGCGGCGCGATGGCGCGCGAAATTCTTGTTTCATCCGAAGGCAAGGCCGCCGGCGTCTCCTACATCGACAAGAAGACCCGCAAAGAAATACAGGTCCGCGGAAAGGCCGTCGTAGTCGCCGCCAGTTCCTGCGAAACCGCGCGCCTGTTGTTGAATTCGCGCAGCTCGCGGTTCCCCAACGGCTTGGCGAATTCCAGCGGCCTCGTAGGCAAGTACATTATGGACTCCGTGATGTCCGACGTCACCGCCTTCATGCCCAGCCTCATGGACCTTCCCGCGCACAACGAGGACGGCGTTGGAGGCATGCATCTTTTCATGCCATGGTGGAACTACAAGAAACAATCCCGCCACGAACTCCCGTTCACTCGCGGCTATCACATCGAATTCAGCGGAGGCCGCCGCGGCATGCCGGAGCCCGGTTTCCTGAATGGTTCCGAACGCGTCCTCGGCGGGGGATACGGTATCGAGCTCAAGCAAGGCTGCCGTAAGGTATATGGTTCGTTCCTCGGATTTCATGGCCGCGGCGAGATGATTCCGAACCGGGAAAGCTACTGCGAGATCGATCCCGGCCTTGTCGACCAGTGGGGCATCCCGGTCTTGCGGTTTCACTTTCAATGGGGCGAGGATGAACTCCTCATGGCTCGTCACATGCAAGAGACGTTCCGTGAGATCGTCACGGCCGCCGGCGGAGAAGTCATGCAATCCGCCGGTCCGGAGTCGCGATGGGGCATCTCTCGCGGCGGCGAATGTATCCACGAGGCCGGCGGCGCCCGCATGGGGAACGACCCGCGGAACTCCGTCCTTAATCCCTATTGCCAGGCCTGGGATTGCAAGAACCTTTTCGTAGCCGACGGAGCGCCGTTTGTCAGCAGCGCCGACAAAAATCCCACTCTCACGATCATGGCGCTGGCCCTGCGAACGTCGGAATACATTGCCGACCAGGTAAGCAAACGTAATCTTTAAGTGAATATGCTCTCCGAAGGAACCGACGATGGAACTTAGTAACTCCGCCGGGCTGCAAGCGCCGCTCCAGCGCCGTAGCGTCCTGAAAATTCTCACATCCATCCCGGCCGGCGCGGTGCTCGCCGCTCAAACGGCCCCTGACGCCTCCCAGGCAACCACCGGCGCCGCATTGCAACAGCCCAAAGCGCTCGTTCCCCATGAGTGGGAGACAGTGTCGGTTCTTTGCGACTTGGTTATCCCGGCCGACGATCGCTCCGGCAGCGCCACCGAGGCGGGAGTTCCCGCGTTTATTGACGACTGGCTCGACCTCGAGCGTGGCGCAGCACTCGATGAGATCCGCGGCGGGCTCACGTGGCTCGATCTCGAATCGAACCGCCGTTTCGGAGGTGACTTCATCGCCTGCGCGGATAGCCAGAAGAAGGCGCTCCTGGACCGTATCGCGTACCCGGCAAAAGCAGCCCCCGAAGACCACCATGCCGTCGTCTTCTTCAACCACTTTCGGGATCTTGTGCTCAGCGGCTTCTACACGAGTGAAACCGGCTTGCGGGACTTACCCTATCTGGGAAACGAGCCGCGTCAGAACTGGACCGGATGTCCTAAGCCGGTCCTTACAAAGCTAGGCGTCGCCGAAGACTAACTCACGCGGCATCCACGGACGCTGTGGAGTAACTCAGTTTGCATGCCTGTACCGGGCGGCAAGGTGCGTTGTGCCGTACACCGCTTGCTGAACCGCCTCAGCGGGCCCCGTCCACCGCGCGACAATTGCGTTGGGGAATAATCCCCCCGCGACCACGAACAGCACGGCCGCGGTCAGGATCCACCGCTCACGCGGCAGCACATCCGCGAGGATCGTGAATCCGGTCCTTCGCTTGCCAAGGAAGAGTCTCGTGAACAACCGGAACACGGTCACCGCATTCATCGCCGTGGCGGCCGGAAGCAACAGTCCCGTCAGGGGATGGGAAACCAGCGTCCCATGAATCAACAGATCCTGCGAGCAAAAGCTCAGCGTTCCGGGCAAACCGGCCAATGCGAGGCCGAGAACAAGAAAGAAAACCGCCAGCCTTGGCGCGTGCTGCGCCAGGCCGAGGTACTCTCCGGCGGTCAGGTTCTCGCCGAACCGCACTTCCAAAAGCCGCAGGATAGCAAACAGGCCCATCGTGGAGGTCGTCACAACGCACCAATGCACCAGCGCGCCCGTGACTCCCTCCATCGTCCGGCTTTCCAGGCCCGCCAGAATGCATGCGGACTGGCTGAGAGCCAGGTAGGCGATTAATCGGCGAGGCGAGTTCTCGGTCAGCGCCCGGATCGCGATGTAGAGTGCGGTGGCCAGCGCGAGATGGGAAAGCAGTGGGAACAAATCGCGCGCCGTGCCGGGGAACAACGGCACAATCAGCCTGGCTACGAGCATCGCGCCGAAATGTCCGTTGAGCAAAAGAGCCGTCGCGATCGCATCCCCGTCCTCGGCGGCGTCTCCGACCCACGCGTGAAGCGGGCAAATGCCTTTGCGGAACACCACCGCCGCCACCAGAAGCCCGAAGACCGCCATGCCTCCGGGGCTTTGCCGGGTTAAACCGCCAATCGACAGGGTGTGGCCGCTCCAGGCGATGAGGAGGATCGCAGCCGCGAGAACGCCGCTTGAAGCGAGCAGCGCCGCCCGCGGCCGCCACGTGCGCGCACCCAACCACCGTCCAAACAGAAAAGGAATCGTCGACGCGATCCACGCGCCGAGTAGCACTACCAGATCGTCCGCCGAATAGGCCAGAAGCGTGGATCCCAGCAGAAACAGGATCCCGCTGATTGTGCCGCTGCGGCAGTCGCGCAGCGGAAGCGCGATCGTCGCTCCCGCTGTCAAGCACGAGTAAAGCAGCATCAGCGCTTCGGGCAAGGACTGGCTCGACGGCGCCGCGCGCAGCAGCAGCACACTGGCCAACACGGAAACGAGCGACGCCCAAAAGGCAATGGCGCGCAACTGCCGCCGGATCACGACGGTCGCGACTGCGGCGCACCAGGGAACGCCAACCGCCAGCGCGGTGAGACTCGCTTGATATGTCATCCCACGCGCTCCCGCGCTGCCGCGCCGAACGAAGCAACCGGCTGCTCCCGCCTTTCGGGCGTCGGTGGCAAGCCGATGCGGTCGAGCCTTGCGAAAAGCTTCGAGAGCCGCATCAGCGGGTAAATCACGAATCGATCCAGGATCGTGTCGAGATGGCCGCGATCAAGCGCCCAGCGGTAAAGCCACAACTGCGACCTCGCCGGCAGCAGATCCTCGATCCAATTTCCCGCGGACTCTTCTTCGCCGCCGATCGCCGCATGCATCTGGTGATAGTCGTGAAGCATCGAAGGAGACCGGAGAAATTGCAGCGTACGGACCGTGGCGTGGCCCAGGATGTGGATCACCGCAATCCACTTCAGGCCAAGTCCGATTTCCATGAACACGACGCCCACCTGAGTCAGCGAGGCGAACGCCAGCGACGTCTTGGCGTCGGCGCTCGCGCGGCCGGAGATCGTGCCGTAAACGGCGGTCGCCAGACCAACCATCACCACCATCGCCGAAGCGAGGCCGGACTGGGCGAGCATCGGCTGCAGACGAAGCAGCAGATACGCGCCCGCGTGAATCGAAATGGCGCCGTAGAAAATCGCGCTCGATGGCGTCGGCCCCTCCATCGCCCGCGGCAGCCACCCCGAGAACGGAACCTGCGCCGCTTTCCCCGCCGCTGCCAGCAGCAGCAACAGCCCGACCGTCGTAGCGCGGCTTCCCTCCAGATGCGGAAGTCCGCCGGCGAAAGACGCGGTTCCGGCCCAATGATGCATCGCGAAAACACCCACCAGCAACCCGATGTCGCAGGCGCGGTAAATGGCGAAAACGCGGAGCGCGTTTTCCACCGGGGGCGTGCGGTGTTGAAAGAACGCAATCAGAAGCACGGACGTGATGCCCACAATCTCCCACCCGCCCGCCAGAAGTTCGAACGAACCGGCCGCAAAGGCAATCAGCGATCCGAACGCGAACAGATGGAGCAGCAGAAAGAAGCGGAAAAAGCCCGGCTCGCGATGCAGGTACGTGACCGAGAACCGGCCAATGAGCCCCACGAGCACTACGGTCATCCCCAGCAAAACCACCGACAGCCGGTCCGCCAGCAGCACCATGGGAAAGTGATAATCACGCACACTGAACCAGTTACCGAAAGTCACGGTCACGGCCTGCGCCGAAAAGAGCCGCCACACCACCACCGCCAGTGCCGCCACCGATGCCGAAAACGTCGCCCCCGTGACGCTGGAAACAACGCGCTCCCTCGGAACCCAGCCGGCCAGCCACGCCAACGCAAACATCGCCGACACGAGGCCCGGCGCGAGCACCACGAACACGAACATGGCCTGCGCAAAGTCCATCTACCGCACTCCCCCGCCGGACTGAATCCAGGCCATCGGCAAGTGTTCGAGCTTTCCCTCGTACCACTCGGCGGAAGAAAACACCACCGGCAGCCGTTCGAGCGGTTGGACGAGCTCTTCGAACCCGCTATCCCTCCACACGTGAACGCGGCTCGTATCCGGGTCGAGCGTAGCCACGCGGATCCAACGATTCTCCACCAGTCGCTGCAGAGACGCGCTCGCGTCTAACACACGCATCAGACGCTCCGGCGTCGTCTCTATGACGAACAGCATTCGTACGGGTTCGTGGATCTCCACCATCTGCCACGGCAACCCGGTGCGCAGGTCGCTCGCGTGGCCATCCATCACGCCGACGAGGCCTGTCACGTTGTGCGGCAGTTTCGTGCCGCACCCATAGCGGTCGTTGTCGACGAAGGAGAAGTAGTATTCGAGGTTAATGCCGGCGCACACCGGAATCGCCGCCGCCAGCACGGCGGCGAGATTCCGGTCATCCGGATCCTGCGAGGCGTCATACGAAGTGAGAAACGCCCTCCGGTCCAAAAACAGGCCGCGCGTCAGGCTGCGCCGCCCCACAATGCAGACCGCATTCGTGCAATGCCCGTACTCCGGCCGCGGCTGGGCAAGGTGTTCGCTACGTTCTTCGACGTGCCGTAGCGCCGCCATCGGAGACGCGTGGACCGGAGAAGACTCGAACCGCCGCGCGCGTTCTTTCGCGTTATGGGCCCGAGCCTGTTCGAGTGAAGCTTCGATGCGCCTCAGATCACTTTCATGGGTGGCCGGCACATCTTCCAAATCGTAAAGCTCGACGCCATCGCTACACGTATCGTGATAGCCGCCGACGAACCACGTGTCCTCCGGAATGTCGATCCCGCGGCCCCGCAGGAGTTCCCGGACCTCGGCGCGGTTCGCCATCGCCGCAAACAGACGGGCATTCGGCCCACCGCGCCGTCCACCGCATGCGCCGCAGTCATGCGCCGATTCGTGCGGATTGTTCAGGCTTGTCGAGCCATGCCCCAGAATCACCACGACACGCGCGAAGCCGCGCGCCAGTCCGGCGGGCCGCAGAACGCTCGCCACCCGTTCCGCTTTCTCTTCGGCCGCGAACCCGGTCAACAAGCCTTTCACCGCGCTATGCGATTTCATCGTGTTGCGCATCAGCGTTAGTTCCGTGCGCGGCTCCGGGAGGAACGCCTTGTTCATCCACTCCCTCAGTTGCGCGTACCGCCGGGGAGCGAGCAGATGCCCGATCAGCGGAACGCCCGACAGCACACCCAGGGCCGCCGTCGACACCCACCCCCGCAACAATGTTCGTGACGATGTCAACGCGCTCCGCTTCAGCAGTCCCATCAGGCGCCGGCGCCACTGCCGCCTCCGATGCAATTCGCGGTCTTCCGTCTTGGGCTGCTCCCGCACCGCGTGCTCGGGCTGGATCACGACCGGGCAGTACGAGGCGCCGTGAGCGTCGTCGATTCCCTTGTAATCCACGGCCACGCCGAAATATCCCGCCGCGCCGAAGGTTTCAACTTCCGGATCTGCTTCTTCGAGCGCGCGCCGCATGGATTCCTCGCGCTCGTCGATGCAGAAGAACACCTGCGCCGCCGGCCTGCCGCACGGCTCGTGTAAACCCCGGTATGCCCGATGGCTGGCGAGTCCCGCCAGAATCTCCCGTTCATGCCATCGCTCATAGGCGAGATGAAAGATGCGCCTCCGCTCCAATCCGTTGCACGTCCGGACCTCGCTTACAAACGCCGCCCACTCTGTATCGGATAAGCGCGCCACTTCGTCCGCCGAAAGCGACACGACGCGCGCCGCGTCATAAATCCGGGCTGCGAGGCTCAACCGTCTCCGCTCCTGCGTCTTCAGCGGGCTCTCCTGCAGCCCCGCTTCGCCGGCGCCTTCGCGCGAAACAACGCGCGTCATCGTCAGCCGCACGGCCAGAAAGTCCATCAGCGAACACGGGACGGCGATATGCGGCGCCAGTTGCGGTTCTTTCTCCAGCCTGCGCATCAATCCCGCCCAACCCGGCAGCGCCAGCAACTCAGCCTCGATCACTTCGCTCCAGTCGTGCTCAACGGCGTTGTGCGCGTCGAGATAGTCGAGCACGGCATCACTGGCCGAGAAACCGAGATCGGTGTGCCGCGCCAGTTCCTTGTCCAGGCCGGTCAGGTACAGCGGAAAGATACAGCCGCCCGGCGCCAGCAGCCTGCGCACGCTCTCGTAAAAGCCCTTCTCCCGGTTCGGCAGCGGCCAGTACGTCATCCCCTGGTCGACAAACACGGAGCACAAGCGGATCAGCCACGGATGAATGATCTCGTCCGCGGGACGCCGCTCGGGCGGCTCGACCTCGGGAGCGGCCACGCGCTCGAGACACGCATCGAAGAGCGATCGCAGCGCTTTCCGCCGGAAATCCTGCGCGAGATCTCCCTGCTCGGCCCGCCACAGGATCGTAGCCGCATCGAACTCCCGCACGCCCGGCGTCATCATGGCCTTGCGCAGCGAACGCCGTGTCAACCCCGGAAAGACATGTGCGTCCGGTTCGCCGGCCAGCACCGCATCGACATCCTCCATACGAATGCGCCCGCGCGCCAGCTCGGCCCGGTAAGCCGCTTCGGCCATGTAAGGCTCGGCGCCGAAAATCGTCGACGCATCGAGGACAGCCTGTTCGAAGGGCAGACTCTCGAACTCATGCAGCGTGTTGTGATGAACGAACACACTGATCGGGCCCTGCATCGGAAGCAGATGCGCCGCGTGGTCGACAATTCCGCGCAGCCGGTCGGAACGACTGCTTTCGGTCAAAAGACCGGATCCCCCACCGGATCGCGCAACTTGAGACACCCGGAAACTCATCTCCGCGTGTGCCCGGTCTTCGCTGGCTCGGTCTGCCCAGCCTCTTCCAGCATGCTGACCGTGCTGCTGAGCTGCGAGTAAAAGTAGCGCCGCAAAATATCGAGGACCTTGATCAGGGCTGGATCGCGAATCGAATAGAAAACCTGGTTGGCCACCTTCCGGTTCACCACCACCTGCTTGGCCCGAAGCGTCGCCAGGTGCTGAGACGCATTCGCCTGTTCCAGGCCGAGCTTCTCAATAATCTGCCCCGCGGATAGTTCGCCATCCCGCAGAGTCTCGACGATCGCGATTCGCGTCGGATGCGCCAGCGCCTGGAAAATCTCGCTCTTGAACCGGCGCAGCTCGTCGCTCATATGCTAACTAGTATATTCGAATACTTGAGTATACGCAATTGGAAGTCTGACCACCCACGCCCGTTCAACGCATCGCCCCGCGAGCGATATCGTATTGACGTGACTTCGCGGCCATCCAGGCCCTCTCCCCGTCCCGCCGGCGCCGCGCCGCATCTGTCGCGCCGCGCGCTGCTGATAGGTGCGGCTGCCGGAGTCGCGCTGCGCGGCGCCCCGGAACAACGTTCCCGTACCCTGCGCCCCTTCGACTACCGCGACGTGTCCCTAACCAGCGGCCCCCTCTTCGATCAATACCAACGCCTCCATGCCTCCTACCTGAACCTCGACAACGACCGCTTGTTGAAGGTCTATCGCCAGCGGGCCGGGCTTCCCGCGCCGGGAGACGGCATGGGCGGTTGGTACGATGCCGACGGCTTCGTCCCCGGCCACCTGCTCGGCCAATTCATATCGGGGCTTTCTCGCATCGCCGCCACAACCGGCGACACAACGGCGCGGGCCAAAGCGGGTGAACTCGTCCGCGGCTACGCCGCAACCATCGGCCCCGATGGCTATCCCTACGCAAGCGCGAAGGCATCCACGACGTGGCCCTGCTACATCCTCGACAAGTACGAAATCGGCCTGCTCGACGCCGCACGCCTCGCCGGAGTCCAAGAGGCGCTGCCTCTCCTAAAACGCGTCGTCGAAGGCGCGCTGCCCTACATTCCCGATCACGTCTACGACCGCGGCCCGGACAGCCCCAAGCAGGCCCCCTATGACGAACCCTACATACTCCCGGAAAACCTGTTCCTGGCCGCCGGCCAGACCGGCGAGCGCCGTTATCTCGATCTGGCCCGAAAGTACCTGCTCGACCGCGATTACTTCGACCCCCTCGCCTCGGGCCGCGACGTCCTCCCCGGCAAGCATGCCTACAGCCACGTGATCGCCTTGAGCTCGGCGGCCAAAGCCTACGAAGTCCTCGGCGAAAGAAAGTACTTCGACGCGATCCGAAATGCCTGGATGATGCTCGAGTCGGACCAGGAGTTCGCCTCCGGCGCCTGGG
>DAIDIH010000045.1 GCA_027459465.1 Bryobacterales bacterium
ATCGAACGCCTGGATACTCTTTCAGAGGCGCCGCTCGCCCGTCCCAAGCGGTCCGCACTCGAGATTCGAAATATACACGCCGTCGCGCGGCTGATCGCCCGCGGCGCGCTCGCGCGCCAAGAGAGCCGCGGAGGCCACTTCCGAATTGATTTCCCGCAAAAAGATTCCCGCTATCAAAAACACTCGATCCAGCGCGGCGCCGGACCTGTCGAATTCGAATAACCCCGGCGTCTTCTTTCTGCTGTTCGCTCTCGCCGCGGTTCCGATCCGGAATTACGGGCCGGGGGCGATTCTGTGGACGGGCCCGGGCATACTGCTGGCTTCCATGCTGGTGGCCTGGGGCGCCGAGTCCGCGCAGTTCTTCATCGCGCAGGGCTTCGCGCTCGCGATTCTGGCGTGGATGCAGACGCTGCCCGAGTTCGCGGTGGAGGCGGTGCTCGCCTGGAAGCAGCAGACGCCTCTGCTGCTGGCTAACCTCACCGGCGCGCTGCGTTTGTTGACCGGGCTGGGGTGGCCGGCGATTTACTTCGCCGCGGCGTTCGTCGAGCGGAAGAGAACAGGCAAGCCGCTGCGGGCGATCCGGCTGGAGGCAAGCCACAGCGTGCAGGTATTTGGCCTTCTCCCCGCGCTGATCTACGCACTCGTGATCTGGGGGAAGGGGACGCTGCATCTTTACGACTCCGTGGTGTTGATTGCACTCTACGCCGCGTTCCTGCTGCTGCTGAGCAAATTGCCGCCGGAGGAAGAAGAAGGCATTGAGGAGCTGGAATTTATTCCGCGGACGATTGTGCTGTCGCCGCGCGTCGTGAGAGTCGTGTTGATCGGGTTGTGTTTTGCGGCCGGCGGCGCACTGATTTACTTCACCGCGGAACCCTTCCTGGGAAGCCTGATCGCATTGTCCGGATTCCTCGGCATTCCCGCGTTTCTGTTTATTCAATGGATCGCGCCGATCGCGAGCGAGTTTCCGGAAATGGCATCCACGTTTTACTTCGCGCGCACGGTGACCGGTGCGCCGATGGCGCTGATGAACATGGTTTCGAGCAACATCAATCAGTGGACTCTGCTGGTGGCGATGCTGCCGATGGTGTTTTCCCTCAGCCTGGGCGCGCCGGCGGCGATCCCTTTCGATAAAGGACAGGAGATCGAGCTGCTTTTGACGGTCGCACAGGCGCTGGTGGCGGTGCTGCTGCTCGCGAACATGGAGTTCGCCTGGTGGGAGGCGGTGGGTTTGTTCACGCTGTATGCGGTGCAGTTTGTTCTGGCGACGCTGCATCCGGCGAACCCGGCGTGGCTGGTGAATCTGGCCGCGAATAACCGGGAATACACGACGGCGGTGTATTTCGCCTGGGGTGGGCTGCAGGGGATCCGGATGCTGGCGCGGCGGGAGATGCCTCCCGTGGCGAGGGCGTTCGCCGAGACCTGGCGCAGCCACGTGGCAGGTTGATACAATCCGGGCCGATGCTCCGGACCATCCTTCTCTGCTCTCTGCTTACCTTGACGCTCGCCGCCGCGCCACGCGACGAGCAAAACATCGAGTTTGCCCATCCGGGTGGATTCGCTTTGTATCTGGACCTGCACGTGCCCGACGGGCCGGGACCGTTCCCTACGGCCATTCTGGTTCATGGAGGCGGTTTCGACGGAGGGACGCGGAAGACGAACGTGCGTCCGCTATTCGAGCCTTTGGCCGATGCCGGCTTCGCGTGGTTCAGCATCGATTACCGGCTGGCGCCTCAATTCCACTTTCCGCAGGCGATCGACGATGTGTACACAGCAATCCGCTGGGTAAAGGCTCATGCGGCCGAGTACCACGTCGATAAGAGCAAGATCGTGCTCATCGGCGAGTCCGCGGGCGGGTTTCTCGTGAATTATGCGGGCGGCCGGGAAGCACCGGGGGCAACTGTGGCGGCCGTGGTGGATTTCTACGGGCCGGTGGACTATGCCGAACTCAGCCTGCTGCGTCGCGAGCATCCGGAACGTTTCGACATGAACAATCTGAACCATCACGCGGCCAACGGCGCGGGAATTCATTTCTTCGGCGTGAATCAGCTTGACGCCGCGGGCCTGGCGAAGTTGCGCGCCGATTCACCGATCACCGGCGTCCACGCGGGCATGCCTCCCTTCCTCTGCATTCACGGCAACCACGACGACCAGGTCGCCTACGAGCAGACGCCGGAGTTGTGCGCGGCGATGCACAAGGTAGGGGCGACGTGCGACATCATCACCATCGAAGGCGGCGGGCACGGAATGGGCCGGTGGAAGTCGCCGGAGATGCAGCACTGGAAACCGGAGATGATCGCGTGGTTGAAGAAGACTCTCAAGGTTGGGTGAGCGGCTCACGAAGGAGCCGGAAATAGGGGTCGCCGTAGTGCTGGTAGGCGGCCCAGCAGGCCGAGTGCGCGATGGCCTGACGGGCCCGGCGCATGGCCCGCCACATCGGGGCGGGTGCGGCGGCGGGGCCCAGCAGCGTCTCGTAGAGAGTGCGCGAGAAGGTGACCGCGGCGTCGTCTTCCACCGGCCAGGCGGTGCAGACGAAGTTTCCGACGCCTTTGGTGAAAAATGTTTCGGCGAACGACGGCGCCAGCGCGGCGCTTTGCTCCGGCAGGGCTCCGGATTCACAGGCGTTGGCGAAGACGAAGCGGGGAACGCGGTCGATACGGCCGAGGTCGCCGGGGTTCAGTACGTCGCCATTGCTGAAGAGGAAGCCGGAGGAGGCGGGATCGTCTTCGCGGAAGACACAGTGGCCGGCGTAGTGCAAAACATCGAAGGGCGGCTCGTCGTGGATGGCGAGCAGGACGTTCAACGCCGTGGCCTCCGAAGGGCCGAGCAGGGCGCGGCATTCGATCCCTCTCGCGGCGAAGAGGTCCGCCAATGCCCGAGCCTCACGCTGCGCACCGGGAAGCCCGTGTTCCGTCGCGCCGTCGGCGACCAACAGGACGCGCAGGGCACGGTTGCTTCCGATGACCGGTTCCGGGGCGGGCGCGAACTGGGTGCGGAGCTGGCGTGTCAGGCCGCGGAGAAGGCCGACGGGAGAATCCGCGCCGGCCTGCGCGGCCAGTTCCCAATGAATGCGCGCCGCGGCGTTGTTTAGCGCCAGCACCACAGGGGCGTCGCCGGCGAGGCCGCCGAGCAGATCGCGCGGAAAAAGGAAGTCGAGCAGGAACCGGCCGAGAGCGAGGCGGCGGTTTGGATCGGATTCCTGGCGCAGGCGCTGGTTGAGTTCGGCGATGCGGCGGGGATGGATTCGTATCTCGCGCTCGGCGAGCGAGGCGCCGTCGGAGAGCGCGCTGTAGATGCAGACGCCACCGGAGAATTCCATGGAGAGGCGAGCAGCGGCGGGTTCTCGTTCGGGTTCCGCTTCGACTTGGGCGGAGGGAGGATCGAGCGTGGAGAGGTCGAGGGCCAGCGGCGCGTTACCGGCGCGTAGCCGTGCCGCTTCGGCGAACAGGGCCGCCGTAAGGCGCGGCTTCGTTTTTTCGCTGGGCAGGACGGCGAAAGTCACGGCTTCGAGGCCGCTTGCAACGGCCGCGCGCTGCAAGCCTTCCACCCAGGCTCGCGCGGCGTCTTGCACGGTGAGGTTGTTACTGGAGGCGCCGATGAGCACCGTCGCCAGATGTTTGCGGCCGAGTTGACTCGCGGTGAGAGAGAGTTCGCGAACCAGAACCGATAACTCGGCCGAGCCGAACGTACCGGGACGACCCATGCCGGCGGCCACGAGGAGCCCTCTTTCGTGGCCGGCGCGAGGGTCGGGCAGCAGAAACTGCTCACCGAGGGCGCCGCGCAGCACGCCGCGCTCGTGGAGGCGGGTGAGAGGGAGGTCGGCGGAGAGGCTCTGGTCGAGGTCGCGCTCAGCGCCCGTTGGGGCGACACGGTCGTAATGGCCGACGGCGATCGCCTCAATCGGCAATCTATCCGGACTGGCGTTGGCCTCGAGAGCTTCGATCGGCATCTCAACGATGTGAATGCGGACCGTGCGGATTTGCTGGTTTGGAGTTGCTTGTTCCGGCTCAACTCCAAGAAGCAGATCGGCGAGCGCGCCATCGTCGGGCGAAAGAGCAGCGGGAGGTTCGCCGCCCCGCAACCGGACCGAGACCGCGACTAAGTGTGAGATGGCCGCCAAACGTTTCGCCGATTCGCGCGGGGGCGCGGCGGGCGCCTCGGTAGGAAGCGGGAGGGTAGATAAGAGCTTCGAGCCTTCGGGCGCGGCGCCGGTGGTAAGCAGCGACGTCATTGCACCAAGTATGTCGTCGTTGGCCGGCAGCGATTGGTGGTCGCAGTCGGTGAAGTAAGTCTTCACGCCATCGAGCAGACCGAGGTTGTGGGGTACGGTACCGTCACCGTGGAGGGAGAAGCGGTACCCGGCATCAGCGGCCAATTTTTCGTAATCGGCGATTTCGTTGGGTGTCGAGCAATTGTAGCCGGCAAGGTAGACCATGCGGCGGGGGTCGACCACGGGCGCGATCTGCCGCTGGAAAGCCCGCGCATCGTCGAGGGCTCGCTGCAGCACGGGAGTCTGCGTGTAAGTCGCCGCTTTGAACAGCCGTTCCAGGCCGGGCAGGCGGTCCGGCGAAGGGAGCATCTGGTAGGTGCTGGGAAAGGTCGCCGCCACGCGGAGCAGGTCCTCGAGTGAGTGGTGGAAGTCGATTTTGTCGATCAGTTGCAGGACGCTGTTGTTGCCGAACAGGAGCCGGGGAATGGCGAAGGAGCCGTAGTTGGGCGTGCCGAGCATGACCAGGCGCCCGGCCAGCGTGCGCCAGCGATCCGGGTATGTTGCCGCGAAGCAACGCGCCACGAGACCGCCCATGGAGTGGGCAACCAGGTGAGCCTGCCCATCGGGCCCGAACCATGCGTCGAGACTCTGGCGCAGGGCTTGCGCCGTGGTCCGGATGTCGGAACGCCAGTCGAAATAAAAAGGCCGGACATTCCAGTCGCGCGCCAACGAGACGAGTTGTTTGGCGTAATAGCGGAGCAGGATGCCGGAGGCGCGGACATCCTGGGGACTAAGCCCGGTTTGCTCGTTCAGGGCGAGTTCAGCGAACTGGCCGCAGAACAGACGCCAGAGCGAAACCCAGATGGTGTCCTCGTCCCCGTTCCGGATCCGCGTGAGTTCGCCGCCCATGATGCCGTGAAGGACGACGACGTTGCCGAGTTTCTGGCCGCTCGAACGCTCGCGGCCCTCCGCCAGCTTGCGAATGGCATTCAGTTGCGCCGCGCCGAGCGTTGTTTCGAGTGCGCGCCGCTCGTCGCCGGTGGCGCGCAGTACGGCCTCGGCCAGGTCATCCGGACTTCCGGCGGCGAGGCGGCGGAAAAAAGCGCGTGGGTTTTCCATGGTTGTGCGGAGGTTTCCTATTCCGACCTGAGTGTCCGGCGGGGTGGGTCGCCGCCTCCGAGGGGTTACGGCTAAGCGATTCATCTGATTCGGCGAAATAATTCATTCCGAGTTGTGAACGGGTTTTCACCTGAGATACGCGGCGGCGGTTACCGGTCACGCTAGAATCGAATCAGCCGTTATGCCGCGATGCTTTCGCACGACGGCCGCCCTCCTTGTCGTTGGCGCGGCGGCACTGGCGCAACGCATTCAGTTCGCCCCTCCCGCTACTTACCCCTTGCAAAACGGACCCACGGCGGTCGTGCTGGCCGATTTCACCAGCGATGGCCGCGCGGATCTTGCGGCCCTCAACGGCGGAAGCCAGACGGTTTCGCTGCGGGCGGGAAAGGGCGACGGAACGTTCGGGCCGGCGGCGACGTTTCGCACGCCGCAAAACTGTGCGGCCGGGGCATTACTTAGTGGAGATTTCAATGGCGACGGCAATCGGGACTTACTCGGCGTGTGTCTGTTTGGGCCGGAGGTTTTTGTGCTACCGGGGCACGGCGATGGGACCTTCGGCGCGCCGATCGTGACTCAGATTCCGCAAGAAGCAATCGCGGGCAACGCGATTTCCTCCCTGGTTGGCGGAGCGTTGGCCGGAAGCTTCACGGGCAGCGGGAAGCTGGATTTGCTGCTTCTGATGGCCCCGGACTATACGACGGTAAAGAACAACGCGCTGTATCTGCTCCCAGGCCGCGGGGACGGCACGTTCGATGTTCCGCAGAAGGTTGTGCTCGGCTCGATCGGTTTTCCGGTCGGTCTTGCCACCGGGGACTTCAACCGCGACGGCATCGCCGACCTGGCGGTTCTGAATGTGACGCAGACCAGCACGAACACCGCCGGCCAGGCGCAGTATTCCGAGTCGGTGGCGATCGAAGCCGGCACCGGCCACGGGAGCTATTCGTTGGTCACGAGTTACCCGTGGTCCGGAGGGACTTACAACATTCAGGTTGCGGACGTCAATGGCGATGGCATTCCGGATCTGGTTTCCGACGGCCCCGTGATCGCCCTCGGCGGAGGAGGCACGCCCAGTTCTTCGGTGGCGGTGTATCTCGGCATGGGCAATGGCACATTTCAGCCGTTTTTCACGGACGCCGGCGGATCGGGATCGATGACGCAATATAGCGCGCTGGTCGATGTTGCCAACCGGGGGCGGCTCGACCTTGTCGAATCGCAATGGGTTTCAGGTTCGGGTGCACTGGCGGTGCGCCTCTCCAATGGCGACGGCACGTTTCAGTCCCCCGCGATGGTCGATATTTACCCGGCGGCCACGCTTCCGGTTGGTCTTGCCACCGCAGATTTGAACAGCGATGGGCGTGTGGATCTCGTTTTTTTGGGCGAACCGGCTGGCTCGATGACCGGCCTGTTGAACGGCGGCGCGAACAATTCGAGCACTGCGCTGCGGCTGTACTCGCTGCTGCCTCCGGGCAACGCGCTGGTGCTCTTGAATACGACGGGTGTGGCGCCGCCCGCGCCGGTACACGTCAACGGAGCAAGTTTCGCACCCGGAGCGCTGGCTTCGTCGGCGATTGCGAGCGCGTTTGGCTCGAGCCTGGCGCCGGGGACGGCGAGCGCTTCCGCCATGCCGCCGCCGGCGACATTAGACGGGGTTTCGGTGAGCGTGCTCGACTCGGCGGGCGTGGCGAGGCCGGCCCAGATGCTTTATGTCTCGCCTTCGCAGATCAACTACGTGCTCCCGGCGGGTCTCGCTCTGGGCACGGCGAACATCACGATATCAAGTGCCGGAGGCTCAACCGCGGCGCAGGTCCAGATCGCCACGGTCTCACCGGGTTTATTTAACGTGAATACGCTCGCGGTAGGCAGCGCGGTGACGATCAACAACGGCGCCCAGACTTACACGAGTTTGATAGGCGTTGGGGGAACGCCGGTTCCTGTTCCTGTGGCGACGACGGGGCAGCCGGCTTACCTGGTTCTGTACGGAACCGGCGTGCGCAATCATACGACTCCGGTCACGGCGACACTAGGCGCAGCCACCGCTACTGCGACTTACGCCGGTGCTCAGGGAACTTATGCCGGCCTGGACCAGATTAACATTCCCGTTCCCGCGAGCCTTGCCGGAGCCGGTGCGGTGGAAGTTACTCTTCACGTCGACGGCGCGGTATCGAACACCGTGCTGGTGGACTTCCAGTAACTTATACGTTGTCCGGAGCGGGATGCACCCAAGGCGCGCGATAAGCACGCGCCAGGAGGCGATTGGCCTCTTCGTCGCCGACGACGGACTGCGACGCCTCGTCCCACTTCAGCGAGCGGCCCAGTTTCATCGACAGATTGCCGAGGATGCAGGAGGCGGTTGAAATATAGCCCTGTTCAATGTCGGCGACGGGCTTGGAGCGGGCGTCGATAGCGGCGAGCCAGTCCTTCATGTGTACGCGGACGGCCGGGGCGACGTGGCGTTCGAGGTCTTTCTCGGTACGGTCCTCGGGGTATTGGTCGAATTCGTACGTGACGTCGCGATGGATGGAAGGCCCACCGTTGAGCGGGATGAAATCGTAGCTATAGACGCTCATTTTGAGCGTGCCTTTGTCACCGTAGAAGGTGGCGCCCCAGGTGTATTTCGGGTCGGGCGCGTCGCCCCAGGAGCGCTGCGTCCAGACGATGCGGAGGTCGGGGTAATCCCAGGTGGCGGTTTGAGTGTCCGGGATGTCGGCCTTACTGGCCTTGTCTTCGAAGATGCCGCCGCTGCACGAGATGCGCGTGGGCCAGCCGAGATCGAGCATCCAGCGCGTCATGTCGAAGAAGTGGATGCACATGTCGCCCATGATGCCGTTGCCGTATTCCATGAAAGCGCGCCAACCACGGGGATGGACGAGGCGATTGTAGGGGCGCATGGGGGCGGGCCCGGTCCACATCTCGTAGTCGAGGTTGGGCGGCGGCGCGATGTCCGGAGGGTTGGCTGTGGCGCGCATGTGGTAAAAGCAATACACGTCGACGTAGCTGATTTTGCCGAGCTTGCCTTCGCGAACAATGCGGTCGCGGGCTTCGATCAAGTGCGGCGTGCTGCGGCGCTGGGTACCCACCTGCACGACGCGGTTGTATTTGCGCGCGGCTTGAAGCATGGCCTGGCCTTCGAGCACGTCGACGCTGATGGGTTTCTGGACGTAGATGTCGACGCCGGAACGGGCGGCCTCGGTCATGATGAGCGCGTGCCAGTGGTCCGGGGGCTCGATGATGACCATGTCGAGGTCTTTCTCGGCAAGCATTTTGCGGTAGTCGCTGTAAGTGCGGGGGCGCTTCTTCGAGCGCTGGCGGGTGGCGACCATGTCTGCAGCGTTGGAGAGCATGGTGGAGTCGACGTCGCAAAGACTAACAACCTCGACGGGGGAGACCTGGATGAGGCGGAAGAGATCGCTCTTGCCGTACCAACCGCTGCCGATGAGGCCGACACGGCGGACTTTTTGGTCGTCATAGGCCGGTGCGGCGGAGGCGGAGGAAGCGCCGGTGAGGGCGAGGGCCGCGGTACCGGACTGGAGGAACTCGCGGCGGTTCATCGGGGGCACGCTCCATGCGGCGGCAAGCACTTGGTTTCGAGCATGGAAACGAGTATATGCGAGATGCGGCGGCGGTTGGGCGGAGACTCAGTGAAGCGCGGTTGCAAATAACTCGATGAGCTTCGCGAAGGCGCGCTCGGCCTGGGGTTCGTTATAGACCGGGCTGTCGGGGACGGTCCAGGAGTGGTAGGCACCGTCGTAGATTTCGCTTGTGTAACGGCCTCCCCAAGCTGCGAGGGACTGGTTGAATTTCTCAATGGCTTCAGCCGGCATGCTCGAGTCTTCGATGGCGTGGCCAAAGTAGAGATGGGCTTTGATGCGCGGCAAGAGAAGATGGGGGCTCGTGGGCGCGTCAACGAAGAGGCGGCCGCCGTGGAAAGACGCGGCGGCGGAAATGAGGTTGGGCAGAGCGGCGGCGAAGCGCACAGCCAGGGCGCCGGAAAAGCAGAGACCAACCACACCCATGGGGCCGGGAGCGACGCTTTCCTGCACGGCCAGATACGCGGCGAAGGCGTGCGCGTCGCGCTCGACAGCCTCTGGAGTGAGCGGGGTGGTGAGTTCGGCCATGCGGGCGCGGGTGCGCTCGTCGCGAAAGTTCGCCTGGAAATCGAACGCCGGCGGGCGGCGCGTGCGGTAGAAGATGTTCGGCAGCAAAACCGCATAGCCCGATTCGGCGAGGCGGCGGGCCATTTGGCGCTGAGAGGGGCGGATGCCGCCGATGTCAGTGAGGAAGAACACTCCGGGCAGCGTACGGCCGGCTTCGGGTTGATAGAAGACCGCGTCACAGACGCCGTCGGGAGCCGGGATTTCAAGTTCGCGTTCGATCAATGTGCGTCTCCTTCCGCGGTGACCTTCTGGCGGCGCTCCCAGCCGCCGCGGAAGAGCGGGAGGAAGTGCTCCTGCTGGTAGGGGTGGCGCGCGATTTCCTCGAGGTTGAGGTCGATGCCGAGGCCCGGGCGCTCGGGAATTTCAATGTAGCCGTTGACGACTTCGACGGGGTTCTGGACGATGAGCTTTTCCCAGGGTTCGTTGAACTCGTCGAAGATTTCGTGGAGGAAGAAGTTGGGCAGCGACGCGTTTAACTGCACGCAGGCGGCCGAGCAGACCGGGCCTTGCGCGCTGTGCGGGGCGATCATGCCCAAGTGTGCATCGACCATGTCGCAGATCTTGCGGGTGGCGTAGAGGCCGCCGAGGTTGAGCGGTTCGGGTTGAAGGATCATGACGGCGTCGTGCCGCAACAATTCCGCGAATTCCTGTTTTGAAGAAAAACTCTCGCCCGTGGCGATGGGAACGGGACTGCGGCGCGCGACTTCGACCAGGCCGTTGATGTTGGTGTGGGGAACCGGTTCTTCAAACCAGGCGGGGCGGAGGTGGGCCATGGCGGTGGAGAACTCGATGGCGGTGGCGGGGTGGAAGCGGCAGTGGCCTTCAATGAGGAGATCGACCGGGGCGCCTACGGCTTCGCGGACGGCGGTGATGATGTCGAGGCTTAAGTCAAATTCGGCGCGCGGGAGGGTACGCCAGTTACTGCCGAACGGATCGAACTTGAGAGCGGTGTAGCCGCGGCCGGCGACGATTTTCGCCTTCTTGGCAAACTCGTCGGGTGTGCGCGGACCGCGGTACCAACCGTTGGCGTAGGCGCGAAGTTTTTCCTGGCAGCGTCCGCCCCAGAGGTTGTAGACGGGTTGATTGCAGGCTTTCCCGATGATGTCCCAGCAGGCAATCTCGATGGCGGCGACGGCGCACATATGGATCTGGGCGCCCCAACTATAGACATCGCGCGTCAGTTTCTGGCTCATGATCTCGACCTGGAAAGGGTCCATGCCGAGGACGAGGGGCTTTAACTCGTGGATCGCCATTTCGACGGTTTTGCCGAAGGCGTTGAGGGTGCCCTCGCCGATGCCGTAAATGCCTTCGTCGGTGGAGACGCGGGCGAAGAGCCAGTTTTTCCACGGGTTGCCCGCGATGAATGTGTCGATGCCGGTGATCTTCATGCGATCAAATGATAACGGCTTCCGAGGGCGGGCTGGGACGAGGTTAGCGAAGAGTGACGCCGGCGTCGCGGAGTAGCGATTCGAGATTGTTGGCGGCGGCGACGGCCTGGGCAGTGGGTTCGGCGTCGGCTCCGTCGACGATCGCAAGCAGGGAGGTAAGTTCCGCGTTCCAGCCCGCGAGTTGCTGTTCCTGTTTCGCGTCACCTCGGGAGCGCGCGGCGCGCCAGGCAGCGGTATCGGCGGTGATGAGACGCGAGAGGCGGGAGGCGAGATTGAATTCGGCTTCGAGAGCGGATGCGGAAGTCTTAACGCGCGGGTCCATTTGGATGGTGAGCGGACGCTCGTACCGGACGCCGTTGACAGCAAGACGGACGGTGCAGCGGCCGGGGACAACGAGCGGGCCTTCCGGCGCGCGCGGGGTGTCACCGGGGATGGCGGAGATGGGGAAGTCGTGTTCGATCGAATCGGGCGGCGCCAGATGGAGGTCCCAAACAAAACGGTGCATTCCCTTTTGAGCGGGCAGCGGCTGGGGAATGCGTGCCCAGAACAAAGGGACGGTCATTTGTTTTGCTAGTTCCGCCGGGGTGGGGCTGATCACGTCCGTGCTCGAGAAGCGGCGGAGAACGGCGCCGGAAGAAGAGAGGAATTCGAGCGTGACGGGGCCGCCAGGAGCGTTTTTCAACCAGAAGTCGATGACCGCGCCGTCCGGCGGGTTTTTGGCTGCGGGCTCTTCGGGCGGCAGCGGCGTGTCGGTGTTCTGGTCGCGGCGGACGCGGATGGCCTCGGCGGGTTCGTACAGGTATGCGCCGGCCGCTGCTTCGGCTGAGGCTGCCTGGCGGAGCGGGCTGATGTCGTCGAGAATCCAGAAGCCGCGGCCGTGTGTGGCGGCGACAAGGTCATCCCCATGAACGACGATGTCGCGGACGCTGGCGGCGGGGAGGTTGAAGCGGAGGGGTTGCCAGAGTTCGCCCGAGTTGAATGAAACGTAGACGCCGCGCTCGGTGGCGGCGAACAGGAGGCCTCGCTCGCGCGGGTCTTCCCGGACGGCGTTGACCGGTTCGTTATCCGGAAGGCCATTGACGATTTCGGTCCAGGTGGCGCCGAAGTCGCGGGTGCGGTAGATGTGCGGGCGGAGATCGTCGAGCCGGATGCGGTTGATGGCGGCGTAGGCGGCGCCGGCATCGAAGGGCGAGGCTTCCATCAACGACACTTTGCTCCAGGCGGTGAGTGCGGGCGGGGTGACGTTGGTCCAGGATTTGCCGCCATCGCGCGTGATGTGGATCAAGCCGTCGTCGGTGCCGGCCCAGATGAGGTTGCCGTCGAGAGGCGAGGGCGCGACGGTGTAGATGACGCCGCGGCGGCG
Source organism: Bryobacterales bacterium (assembly GCA_027459465.1). Classification (GTDB taxonomy): domain Bacteria; phylum Acidobacteriota; class Terriglobia; order Bryobacterales; family Bryobacteraceae; genus JAJYKC01. The sequence continues at coordinate 12,232 of DAIDIH010000045.1, forward strand.
CTGGTCGTGCCCGGCGGCCTGGGTGCGGAAGACGCCGACGCTGGACGGGATGTCCCATTTTTCGCGGCTGAGGTCCGGGCTGATGACGGACCAGGAGTGGCCGCCGTCCGTGGTTTTGAACAAGACGTTGCCGGCGAGATAGAGGGTGTGGGGATCGGTGGGGGAGAACAGAAGCGGCTCAGTTCTCATGAAGCGATAGCGCGTGTTGCCGGGAGGGTCCGGGCCGATGTCCTGCGTCATGCCGGTGGTTTCGTCGTAACGCGTGGCTTTGCCCCCGAAGAAGATGCCGGGGTGGAGCGGGTCGGGCGCGACGTAGCCGTATTCTTCCGCGCCGACGGGATGCCAGTCGCGGAAGGTGATCTGGCCGTCGTTGCCGCGGCTCAAGACGCAGGCGGATCCGCTTTCCTGCTGGCCGCCGCAGACGCGGTAGGGGAAGCGGTTGTCGGTGGAGACATGGTAGAACTGCGCGGTGGGTTGGTTGTACCAGGAACTCCATGTCAGGCCGCCGTTGACACTGACGGTGGCGCCCTGGTCGCTGGCGAGAAGGATGACGCGGGGGTCGAGCGGGTTGATCCAGATGTTGTGGTAGTCGTCGCCGCCGGGCGCGCCTTTGAAGGCTTCGAAGGTGACGCCGCCGTCGGTGGAGCGATAAGTAGAGGTGTTGGCGACGTAGAGTTTGTTCTCCTCGCGCGGGTCGACGCGGACACAAGCGAAGTCGTCGCCTCGGCCCCAGACGCGGCGCTCGGTGTTGACGAGCCGCCACGTTGCGCCGGCGTCGTCGGAACGAAACAGGCCACCGTTATGGGCCTGGACGAGGGCATAGATGCGGTTAGAGTCACTCGGAGCGATCCCGATGCCGATCCGGCCGAGACCGTCGGCCGGGCTAGGCAAGCCGCCGTGGAGTTGGGTCCAGGTATCGCCGCCGTCTGTGGAGCGGAACAGGCCGCTTCCCTGCCCTTCGAAGTGGCCGTTCTCCCACGGACCCTGGCGGGCGGCCCAGAGGACCGCGTAGACGGTGCGAGAGTTGTGGGGATCGAAGGCGAGGTCGACGGCGCCGGTGTTTTCGTCGCGGTAGAGCACTTTGCTCCAATGCGCGCCGCTGTCGAGCGAGCGGAAGACGCCGCGCTCGGGATTGGGGCCGTAGGGGTGGCCGAGGACGGCCGCGAAGACGCGTCGGGGGTTGTGCGGGTCGATGAGAAGCGCAGCGATCTGCTGGCCGTCGCGGAGACCGAGGTGGCGCCATGTTGCGCCGCCGTCATCGGATTTGTAAATGCCGTCGCCGACCGAGAGGTCGGGGCGCTGGAGTCCTTCGCCACTGCCGGCATAGATGATGCGCGGGTCGGACGGAGCGATGGCGATGGCGCCGATGGATTGGGTCGGCTGGGAATCGAACAGAGGCTGCCAGGTGCGGCCCGCGTCGGTCGTTTTCCAGACTCCGCCGTTGTTGGCCGCGACATAGAAGACGTTGGGCTCGGAGGGAATGCCCGCGGCTCCGACGGTGCGCCCGCCGCGGAACGGGCCGATGGAGCGCCAGCGGAGGGCGTCGAATACGCGCGGCTGGGCGGAAACGGCGGTTCCCGCGGCGAGGGCTGCCAACAGGACGAGTCGGAGTTGCATAAGTAGCGGGTTAGTAGCGGTAGTCGGCCGGTTTGATTCCTTTGCAGCGGAGATAGACGACACACTGGGCGCGGTGGTGAGTGGTGTGATCCATGGCGAAGTAGATCAGGCCAAGGCCGGTCATGGTGCCGTCGGGCGTCTTGTACGATTTGCTGAGCTGCGCGGGCGTGGCATGTTCGATGGCGGAGATGGAATAATCGAAAGATTTGGTTAGCAGCGCCAGGACAGTGGCTTTGTCGAAGGCGGCAGGTTTATCAATTGGGGATTTGCCGCCCGCAAGAAGCGAGAGGAGGTACGCGTTCGCCTGGGCGATGTGAGCCATCTGTTCGCCGAAGCTCATTTCTTCCGGGTTCGGTTTGAAGTTATAGTCCTCGGCGGGCATCTGGTTGGCGATATCGAGGGTGTACTGTTTCGAGGTCTTCCAATGATTGGCCAGAGCCTGGGTTTCGCTGGAGGCGACAACCGCCGGCGCGGCGAGCAGAAAGGCAAGGGCGGCTGGGATGAACAGCCTGGCGCGGGAAGTCATGTTCTTCAGGCTAACCGTGGCGGCGCGATTCTGCAACGCGCCCCCTCAATTTGTTAGCGTGAAATTGACTCTTTCTAGTATATGAACGTTTCTATCATCGGGACCGGCTACGTCGGTCTGACGACAGGTGTGTGTCTTGCTTATCTAGGACATAAGGTAACGTGTGTGGACAATGACGAGCGCAAAATCGGCCTTTTGCGCGAGGGCAAGACACCGATTTACGAGCCGTATCTAACGGATTTGATGGCAGATGCGTCGGCGAACCTGCGGTTTACGACGAACCCCGCGGAGGCAATCGCCGGCGCGGAAGTCGTGTTTATCGCCGTGGGCACGCCGCCGACGCCGAGTGGGGCGCCGGACCTGCGTTATCTGCAAAGCGCGGCTGAGAGCGCCGGGAAATATTTCAGCGGCAAGTACATGGTGGTGGTCAATAAGTCGACCGTTCCGATCGGCAGCGGAAACTGGGTGGGGACGATCGTCCGCGAGTCGTACTCCAAGCACCACGGCCAGAAGGCGGACCATCAGTTTTCCGTCGCCTCGAATCCGGAGTTCCTGCGCGAGGGAACGGCGCTTCTGGACAGTTTGTATCCGGACCGCGTCGTGATTGGTTCCGACGACACGCGTACGCTCGAAGTGTTGTACAAGTTGTACCGGCCGCTGCTCGATCAGACGTTCGCGGCGCCGCCGTATTTGCCGCGTCCGGAGGCGATGGGCGCCGTGCCGCTGGTTTCAACCGACCTGGCTTCGGCGGAGCTGATCAAGTATGCGGCGAATGCGTTTCTGGCGCTGAAGATCAGCTACATCAATGAAATCGGACACTTGGCCGAGCGAGTCGGGGCGGATATCCGGCAGGTGGCGCGCGGCATTGGACTCGATCAGCGAATCGGGAACCGATTCCTGCAGCCGGGAATCGGCTGGGGTGGTTCGTGCTTCGGGAAGGACACGGCGGCGCTTGTAGCTACCGCGTCGGAGTATGCGATCGGGATGCAAATTGTACAAGCGGCCCGAGCGGTAAATGCGCGGCAACGGGATGTTGTGGTCGACAAACTGCTTGCGGAGTTGAAGATTCTCAAAGGCCGCACGATCGGGATTCTGGGCCTGGCATTCAAGCCGAACACGGACGATCTGCGGGAGGCGCCGGCGCTGGATATCGCGCGCAACCTCATTGAACGGGGCTGCCGCGTGAAGGCGCATGATCCGGTGGCGCTGGCGAATTTCGAAAGCCAGCATGGCGGGATGGGCGTGACCTGCTGCGCTTCGGCGCTGGAGGTGGCCGAGGGCGCCGATGCGATGGTGCTTGCCACGGAATGGCAGGAGTACCGGGAGCTGGACTGGAACGTGATCGGCGAGAAGATGCGGTCGCGGATTCTGCTCGACGGCCGCTATGCCCTCGACCGGGCGCGTGTCGCGGCGGCGGGCTTCAAGTACATTTCCATTGCCGGCTGAGACGCATCGGCTGCGAGTTCTGTTCCTGGCCGCGCATGGCGGCTTCGCGGGACAAGCAGTTCCACTCGGCGGGGGTGCGGCGGTTTGCGAGCGCCTCCTCGCCGAGTGGGCGCGTACCAAACCATTTGAGTTCGAACTGATCGGCCCCGCGATCCTCGGAGCGCGTGCACCCAGTTCGCGCGATCTTGTGCGGAGCAGCGAACGGGAATACGCGCGGTTTTGTTTTGCGTTTTCCGAAGCTGCGACCGAAGAAGTGCTGCGGCACGACCCGGCGCGAACCGCCGTGCTGGTGAACGACGTGAGTGAAGGTCCCGACTTCGCAAGGTTGGCCGCCGCCGGATTCCGCATCGTGACGATCTATCACGTGGATGTCGTCGCATATGTGGCGGCGATTTATGGGCGAGGGCTGGTTGCGCCATCGACGCTCGTCCGCTGGCATGCGCGGCTGAAGCGGACGGCTGTGGGGCGGTTGATGCCCCGCATGGCCAGCCTGGTTTTCGACCGGCAGGCCCATAGCCTGCGGTATTCTCAGGCCGCGGTTGTCCCATCGGAGAGTATGCGCGAGTTGATGCTCACCTGTTATGCGGACGTACCGGGGGAGCGAATTCATGTGGTGGGTTGGGGGAACGCGGAAGAGCCACCGCAAGAAGACTTGCTTCGGCAGGAAACAGCCCGTCTGCGGGCCGAGTATGACGTCCCCGGCGATGCGCTGGTTCTGATCACGCTGAGCCGGATTTCTCCGGAGAAAGGGCAGGACCTTTTGCTGGAGGCGCTCGCAGAGTGGGAGCGGCGGGGCGATCTGCCTGAACGCCCGGTGTGGCTTTTCCTCTGCGGCGAGGCGGCGTACATGCAGGGGATTCGCTTCGAGCGGCGGCTCCGCGAATTGGCTGCTACGCTGCGCCGGATTCGCGTCGTGTTCCCTGGTTACGTGATGGGCCTGCGGAAGAGCGCTTTCCTGGCGATGGGTTCAGCGTATGTGTTTCCCTCGCGGCACGAGAGCTACGGCTTGACGTTGCTCGAAGCCCTCGGCGCCGGGCTGCCGGCGGTATGCCTGGACCATCACGGGGCGCGAGCGGTGATGCGGGAGGCGTTTGGAGAGCTTGTGCCGATGGGCTCACGGCGCGAGACGGTGGAGCGGCTGCGCGCGGCGATCGCAAAATTGCTGGGAGACGAAGAAGGCCGCGCGCGAATGTCGGACGCCGCGCGGCGATGGGCCGCGTCGCAGCGGTTTTCCGATTCCGCCGCCGCCGTGGCGCGACTGTTGACAGGAGAAGAGGAGCGCGCGGTTACGGCGCCGGTTCCTTAATTTCGCGGATCCAGATATTGCGGTAACGGACCGGATGATCGTGGTCCTGGAGCAGGAGCGGCGCTTTGTCCGGGACGGGCTTGTAGGGCGGACGGTGCATGTAGTCGGTCGGGCCGGTGAGGACCGAGTTGTCCTGGACAAGCACGCCATTCTGCAGCACGGTTTCCGACGCCGGGCGGAGGACTTTGCCATCGGGCGAGAAGCGCGCGCCGTGGAAGACGATGTCGTAGGTCTGCCATTGTCCGGGCGGGCGGCTGACATTGACGAGCGGAGGAAACTGCGCGTAAATCGCGCCCGCCTGGCCGTCAGCGTAGGTGGTGCTGTTGTAGGAGTCGAGCACCTGGAGTTCGTAAAGGCTCATCAGATAGATGCCGCTGTTGCCGCGGTCCTGATCCTTGCCGTGGGGCGGATTCGGCGTCGCCCATTCGACGTGGAGTTGGCAATCGCCGAAGGACTGCTTCGTGTGGATGTCGCCCTTGCCCGGCGCGGTGGAGAAGTAGCCGTTGCCGACATCCCAGGGCGCTGGTTCGCCGTGACGGCCCACCCACTGCGAAAGATCCTTGCCGTCAAAGAGCACAATCGCGTCGGAAGGAGGACGTCCGGGCTGCGCGTCGGTGCTCGCGGTGCCGGGGGTAACGACGACAGCCATGGGGCGAGACCGGTCGCTGATCTTCCATTTCTTGCTGACGTGGGTCGAGTAGGGCTCTCCGGCATCCTGAGCGGAAGCGCATCGGGGGACGAGCGCGGCGACGAATGCGGTGATGGTAACAAGACGAGTGAAATTCATTCGTGCCGCATTCTATCAAGTGCGGACGCGTACCGGACGAAGGGGAGGCTCCCGGCGAAACTAGCGGTTCTGAGCAAGGGTGATCTGTTTGACGAGCATCCCCAGACTGCGAGTGTCGGGAGAAAGGCCCAGCTCACGGGGCGACGCGGGGTCCCAGATGTGGAAACGGATCACCGTGACAGGTGAAGCGAGAGCGTCCGGCGGCGCTTGCGCCACTCGTTCGTCGTTTTTGTCGGCGGCGGTGAGCGTCCATGCGGCGACCTGGTCGTCATTCACGAATACGGTTACGCCCACTTGCGGATGTCCTGGGGCGCAGAAGCCGTCGGCGACCGCGCGCATCGTCAGGACGCCGCGCGCCGGGGTGAAGCCGGTTAACGCCAGGATGGCCTCCGGACCATCGGTCCACGTTCCGATCGGCTCGGGCGAGGACCATCCCGGCCCTTCGAAAGGCTTTGCATTCCCTCCGGCCTTAAAATCGATGCCGGCGTTGGCGCCGTCGGGAAAGCTCGGCTGAAGCAGCGCTTGCGACTGCGAGGAGTTGTACCAGCGCGCCCGCTGCAGGTCCAGAGCGCAGGTTCCACTCCAGATTCTGTTAGCGATCAGGTAGTGGGCGACAAGGTTGGGATAGCCTGGGTTGAAGTAAAACATGTCAAAGCCGGCAGGATTTTCGCCGCTGTAGCCGTTGATGGTTGGCAGATCGATGCGGCGGGCAAGCACCATGGCGTCCATCTGCCCGATGTAACTCAGTTCCGGCTGGCGAGGATCGAAGACGTAGAAGCGGGCGCAATCCGGCGGGGGTGGAGGGAAACGGGCAAAGTAAGTGAGTTCGGAGGAGCGCGAGAAACCGGATATGCCCATCCTGTTAATCTGCTCGGCGCAGAGCCCGGCGGCGAAAAGGAGAACGGCAAATCTAACCCATCTTCGATTGGTCGAGGCGAGCAGCCACTCGATCGCGAGGCCGCATACGAGGATCGCATCGAGGACGAGCAGCGTATTGACCCGCCCAGTGACGCGGATTCCTCTGGCGCCGGGTATGTAGCTGCGTAGGTACCGCCATAAGGAGTCCCCGCCAACGCGCACGGAGACGAGATAGAGAGCCGCAGCGGCGAGACCCACCAGCAAGATCGCGCGTTTGTGCCATTTCTGGCCGCAGGCCGGGAATGAGCGCGACGTGAAAAGTTGCAGGAACGCCACCGCCGTGGCCGCGGCTGCGGCGATGGCCATCAACGGCGAGATCCCGGTTCCGGGTTCCCCGGTTTGCGGAAACGCGCGGGCGTACCAGGCGCCAAGCGTGGAGCCCCAAAGGACGTTGTCTGGTCCGACGTTGAGGATTTCCCGCCAGTCCCGAGTATATTGCAGCACCTGAGCGTAATCGAAACCGCCTGTGCGGCGGAACACCGGCCAATAAACCTCCAGGATTGGCCAGAGCCAAACGAGGAAAAATGGGACAGCTATCGCGAGATCACGGGGAGCATGCCCCAACCAGTTGCGCAAGCGCTCCGCAAGACCGCTCCTGTTTGTCAGATACTCGGCGGCAAGCCAGAGCGGCGTCAGCGCAATGACCATCAGAGCGCCGAAAAACACCTCGTAGACGTCGGTGAACAGCATCGCGCCGGTGAGGCAGGCCGCTCCGGCCAGCGGCATGACGGACCCGCGGCGAAAGTATCTGCCGATGAGCACGGCCTGAAGCGGGACGAACGCAAAATTGAGGAGCTGGGCGTGGTTCGACGTGATGGTGTTGATGTTGGCGATCGTGAACAGGCAGGCGCAGAGCAGCGAGACGGGAACGGAAAGCTCGAGCGTCTCGCGGCCGAACCAGTAACAAAAAACGAAGCCAAGAGCGCGCAGAACGACGATGGTGAAAGCGAAGGAGAGATAGGTGTCCAGATGCGCGATGCGGAAGGGAATGTAGATCAACGCATGGAGGAAAAGAGTGTGGCTGTAGCCCAGAATGCCGTGGGTGGGAGCAAGAAAGTTTGGGTCCCTCCAGGAAACCAGGCCGCGGCAGACGGCCCACCAATGTTCCATGAGCACCATGCACAACCGGGCGTCGCCCAAATCACCCGGCATGCTGTCGCCGCGGCTCGTCCAAAGGCTCCGGTAAAAATACGCGAGGCTGAGGCAGCACACAGTGGCAGCGCCGGCGAACTCCCGCCATCGATGCCGGGGACCGCCGCCGTGTTTCGCACCATTTCGGGGAACCGGCTCGTAGCCGTGCATTGTCATCAATTGCCTTCGTGCGGGAACCGCGGCATCAGAGTCTTCCGGTGTTGGTAACAGAAGGACCTTCGGCGGGCGGGGCGCCTATTGCTCGGGAAGAACCAGAACGCCGATGCCGGAAGCCTGCCCGGGCTCGTGATAAATGCGCTCGGTGGCCTTCTGAAAATCGGCCGCGGTAGCGTGAGGAATGTCGATGAATTTTTGGGGATTTTTGTCGACCAGGGGATACCAGGTGCTCTCAACCTGAACCATGATGCGGTGGCCGGCGCGGAAGCAGTGGTTCACGGGCGGCATCTCAAAGTCGACGTCGCTCAATTTACCCGGAGTGAACGGCTCGGGCTTCTCGAAACTGTGGCGGAACTTCCCGCGCATGGGTTCGCCGCGTACTAATTGCTGGTAGCCGCCCATTCGGATGCGGGAAGGATTCGGCTTCGGGTCAGGGAAGTCGTCGGGATAGACGTCGATGAGTTTGACGATAAAGTCAGAGTCTGTTCCCGAGGTGGAGACGCGGAGTTTCACGGCCAACGGGCCGGCGACGGTCACATCGCGGCTGAGCTCGGGGGTCTGGTAGACGAGTACGTCCGGACGGCGGGAGGCGAAGCGCTGGTCTCCCGTCATGTACTCGCGGGGAAAACCGAGAGCGAAGGAATCGAGGAAAGGAACAGGCTTCGAGGGGTCGCTCACGTATTCGTCGAAGACCGGTTCTCCGGCTTGCGGCGGATCGAACGCGAGGCGTCCGCCGGAACGAAGATACAACATTTTCGATGAGGTTTGTTTCGGAGGCCAGGCGTCGTAGCGGCGCCAGACGTTCGTTCCGGTTTCAAAGACGTAGGCTTCGGGCAGGTTCGCGCCGGCTTTCCCTTTCAGATACTGCTCAAAGAAAGGAAATTGAATATTATCGCGGAAAAAGTCGGAGGTTTTTGCGTTGAATTGGACCGGGCCGAGGTGGTCGCCGTCCGAGGCGGCCCATCCGCCGTGAAACCACGGCCCGACCACGAGAACGTTCGTGATGCCGGGGTTCTGCTCCTCGATGGAGCGGTAGGTTTTGAACGGGCCGGCGAGGTCTTCGGCGTCGTACCATCCGCCTACGGTCATCACGGCGCAGTGGATGTTGTGCATGTGCGGCGCGAGGTTGCGCACCTTCCAATAATCGTCATACGTGTCGTGAGCGACCTGGTCGTTCCAGAGAAAATTGCCGCCTTTGAAGTACCGCATGGCGTTGGCAAGGGGGCCCATGCGTTCAAAGAACTCGTAGCCGTCGGGGGTCTTGTAGTCGAACGGGATGAAGTCTCGCGGCGGGCGGGTGGGCTCGTCGAAGGGTTTGAAGAATACGTAGAACCCAAAATTCGCCGCAAGTTGGAAGGCGCCTCCGTGGTAGGCATCGTCGCCCATAAAAAGATCCGTCATCGGCGCCTGCGGAGACGCTGCCTTTAGCGCAGGGTGCGAGTCAATGATGCTCGAAGAAGTGTAAAAGCCAGGATAGGAGATGCCCCAGATGCCGGCTTTACCGTTGTTGCCCGGCACGTGGTTGAGCAGCCATTCAATCGTGTCGTAGGTGTCGGAACTGTTGTCGGTGTCCTGCGGGCCGCGCTTGTGGTCGATGTGCGGCGTCATTTCGACGAATTTGCCTTCCGACAGGTAACGGCCGCGAACATCCTGGAACACGAAAATGTAGCCAGCCTCGTCGAATTTCGCCGACGGCCCCAGTCGCTCGCGGTAATTGTCCACACCGTAAGGCGCAATACTGTACGGAGTCCGGCTCAGAAGGATCGGATAAGTGTGGGAGGCGTCCTTCGGGACATACACAGCGGTGAACAGGTGCACGCCGTCGCGCATGGGAATTTTGTACTCGTACTTCGTGTAGTGCGCCTTCACATCGAAAGCGGGCGGTTTGGCGCCGGTCTGCGCGAGCAGGGCGCAACCGGCGGCGAGCGCGGGGCAAAAGGCATTCACAAAATTCTTCATTTTACTTACTCCCCTCCTATGAATCACTTAGAGTAACTCTAAACCTGCTGCAAGAACATGCCGAATTAGCGTGAGGGTAGCGCGGAACCGCGCTGGAAGCAATTCCCAAAGAAAGGACCCTTACGCAAATGCCGACACCGATCATCATTTTCTGGTAGAGCAACGGCTTCGCCGCGATTTCTAGCGCAGGCGATACGGGCAGGAACCGGCTTGGCCAACCGGGTCCGCCTGAATGTTCTCCCGCTGACAGGCGTTTAGGATGCGTGATCCGTTCCAAGCGCGAGAGTATTTCTTGATTTCAGAGGGGAATAGTACCTAAAGGAAAAAATTCCTCTTGCAATCGGGTCAAGATCTGATATAGTCCTAATTTAGACTACGGGTACTAGTACGACTAGTGATACTAGAACACGAAAGAGGCTGAGTCTGAGGCGGGCGCCACTCACCGCCGTCGCGATTGCGGTTCTGATGATGCCTGGTTGCCACCGGCGGAGCGCAAGTTCTCCGGTGGAGGACACCCCGGAACTGCGCCCGCTCCACGAGCGCGCGTCCGCCGCGGTTCGGCGGGGTGACTTTGCTGCAGCAGAGGTTTTGTACCGCCAGGCCTACGATGAGGCGGTGCGGGAAGGCCAGCGCGCGCTGGCTGCCCGATACCTGGGCAACGCCGGGAGTTGCCGGTTTGCGGTTTGGGATCTGCGGGGAGCGCTCAGCACCCTTTTGCAGGCGCATGACATGGCGGCTGGTTCGGGGGACATGGAGGGAGCAGGACGGTTGAGCGCCAACCTCGCCTCGCTTTATATCCAACTGGGTAACTTCGACTGGGCCCGGCAGAGCGCTGAGCGCGGCTTGCGGGAGTTGAGCCCGGACGATGCCACGGGGACGCGTTCGTCGTTGCTGACGCTGAGCGGCCAGGTGGATTCGCGTCTTGGCGACCATGAACAGGCCGAACGGGCTTTCCGTGCTGCGATTGCGGAGGCCGATCGGCTAAACAATCGCCGGTTGCTGGCACAGGCCTGGGACAACTTCGGGGTCGTCGAATTGGAGGCGGGGCATCTACAGAACGCCGCAAGGGCGCTGATCGAGTCCTACCGGCTTTCGGTGCTCTTCCCAAAACTGGCCGGATCTCCCAATTATCCGCATTTGAGCGAACTTGCCGAACGCGAGGGCGATTTCCGGACCGCCTGGGTGCTTCTGGGCCGGGCCTTTGAGAATCCAGCCGCGGCAGGCGCCCCCGACTGGTACCTGCATTTTCAGGCGGGACGGATTCAAGCCCATTTGCAGCATCGCGCCGCCGCCCTGGCCGAATACCGGAAGGCCATCGCGCGAGCCCGCACATGGCGCGAGGGCACCGCGCCTACCGATGCGTTGCGAGCCGGCTCTTCGCATTGGCTTGATGCCCTCTACGCGCAGTACATCGACACGCTGGTTGACGCGCCGGATTTCGAACGCCCCGGCTCGATGTCTGCCCGGGAAGCGTTCCTGGCGTCGGAGGAGAGCCGTTCGGCGGCGTTGCGGCAGACCCTGCTCGATCGGGGACGGCAGAGTGTATCGCTTCCGCAGTCCTACTGGGCCTTACTGGCTGAGTTGAGAGCCGGGCAGTCCCGCCTTCTCACCGGCAATTCCGGAGCGCTTCGCGCGTCGTTGCACCAGATGGAGCAGCGTCTTCAGGAGATCGAAGTAAAGGCCCTAGCGCTTCCTGGTACTACCCTGTATAGACCGGACGAGAGATTCTCCGTGGGGCAGACACTCAGTAGTATCGAGGCTAAGCTATCGCCCCGGGAAGTACTACTGAGTTTTCATCTAGGGTTGCGTTCCTCCTGCGTCTGGGCCGTCAGGCGCCATGGCTTTGAAGCGCATCGTCTTCGAGCGGCTTCCGATATTCGGGACGACGCGGAGAAATTCTTGGCGGCCATCCACAAAAATCAACCCTCGGCGGAGCGCGCGGGCGAGAAGTTGTATACGGCGCTGTTCCAGCCGCTCGGCGTCGAGGTCCAGCGGCAACCGGAATGGGTGTTGACGAGCGAAGAGACGCTGCTGAGAACACCGTTGGCGGCGCTTCCGGCGGGCACGGCCGGAGGCGGGTTTCTTGTCGAGCGGCACACGCTGCGTTTTGTGCCGAGCGCGTTTTCGTTACGTGCGTCCCTGCCCCTGCGCTCGGGCGGGCCGTTCCTGGGAATTGGCGACGGGGTCTACAATCGGGCCGATCCAAGATGGAGGTCCGTGCGGAGTTGGGGCGGGCCTGCCCTGAAGTTGCCGAGCGTGTTTAGCGCACAGGCCTCGATCGAGTTGCCGCGCCTTGTGGGCAGCGGGCAGGAGCTAACGGCGTGCGCGAGGGTCTTTGGAGTGAAGGAAGGGGCGTTGTTGACGGGGCTCCGCGCGACGCGGGCAGGCGTCGAAGAGGCCATTCAGCGGAACCCGGCGGTGGTTCATATCGCGGCGCATGTCCTGCAGCCGGACGGGCGGCCCGAAGGAGCACTGATCGCGCTCGGACTGAACCGCTCGGGTGGCCCCGAAGTTCTGACGCACTACGATATCGTCGGCTGGAATCTGCACGGCGGAGCCGTTGTGATGAGCGGCTGCAGTTCCGCTTCGGCGCCTGCTCCGGATCCGATCGGCGTACTGGGGCTGGCGCGGGCGTGGCTTATCGCCGGCGCCGACGCGGTGGTGGGGACACGGTGGGCGGACCCGGATGACAGTGGTTCTTTTTTTGTGAAGTTCTACCAGAACCTGCGGCATGGGTCGGGCTCGGGGACGCGCGCCATTTCCGAAGCGCTGCAGGCAGCGCAACTCGAGATGATCCGATCGGGCTCCTGGCGGGCCCAACCCGGCTACTGGGCGTCATTTTACGAGATGGGAAAGGAGTGAGGCATGTTCGCGGCTCGAAGGGCTCCGGATCCGACTGTGGAGCCAACGAATCAGCAGGCTCCCGAACAGGGGGAAACGGGCCCCCAGGAGATACCCGGTGAAGGCGCGTCTGCTGCCGCGCCCGCCGGCGGCGCCGACTGGCCTGAGATGGTGGCGCGCATTCAAAGCGGGGACGAATCCGGCCTGGAAGACCTCTATCGGGTATTCTCGAAGGGGATAAGGTTCTACCTCTGCCGCCAGCTCGGTCCGCAGGAACTCGACGATCGCGTGCATGACGCGTTTCTGATCGTGGTTCAGGCCATCCAGCGAGGCGAGCTTCGCGAGCCGGAGCGCCTGATGGGTTTCGTTCGGACGGTTGTGCGCCGGCAGGTGGCCGCCCATATCGACCACGCGGTTCACAGCCGGAAAGAGGAGGTCGATATCGAGATCGGTTCCCGCGTGGCGGACATACGGCACAACCCGGAGCGTTCGGCCAGCGACCGCCAGCGCGCCGAACTCATGGCCGACGTGCTGCGCTCCCTATCGGAGAAGGACCGTGAGATCCTGACGCGTTTCTATCTTCATGAGCAGTCACAGGAACAGATCTGCCAGGAGATGTCGCTAAGCGAGACGCAGTTCCGGCTTCTCAAGAGCCGCGCCAAGGCCCGTTTCGGGGAGCTCGGCCGAAAGAGGCTGCAGGGCGGGTCGCTGCGGAAATTTATTCTGAGAACATCGACGCCGGTCCCGCACTAGTTCAGTAAGTGGAAATTAGCTGTTGGCGTAGGAAGAACGTGCGCCGGCCGGGAGGCGTCATGGTAGCGCAGTCCGACTTTGTCCATCATCCATCGGAGGAAATTCTGGAGAGGTATGCCCTCGGTCGTGTCGGCGCGTCCGACATGGAACCGATCGAGGAACACCTCCTCGTGTGCCCACAGTGCCAGGAACGCCTGAGTGAGGCGGACCAGTATATTCTGGCCATGCAGGATGCCGCTCGCTTGTTGCTGAACGGGCGGTCGAGAGCCGTTCCGGAACCCTCATCGTCGCTTTGGGGAAAAAGGAAGCCGGCGCTCCATTGGGGAATGCGGTGGCTCTGGCCGGCAGGGGCGGTTGCGTTTGCCGCGCTGGCGCTTTCCCTTGCCGTTCCCAAGCAGTTGTCCCAGGCCGGTATACCGGAAGAGGTAGCATTGGCCGTCTCTCGCGGAGCCGCGCAAGAGTTGTTGACCCACGTCGCCGCCGGGCGCCCGCTCCGGCTGGATATTGATTTAACCGAAATTCCCCCGGCCTCCTCCTACCGCCTTGACCTGGTGAATGACGATGGACAGTTTGTGTGGTCGGGAACAGGTGTTGGGGTCAGGAACCAACTCCACTTTGCACCATCCCGGCTGCTTCTTTCCGGCAAATACTGGGCGCGGCTCTACGCAGTCTCAGACTCGCCCGTGCTGGTCCGGGAGTACGGCATGGAAGCCCGCTAAAGCGGCATTCTCCGGACAAGACAGATTTTTCTTGCCGTTTCCCCTTTTGTTCGCCAATAATAGGGACAGGTATGGCTCTTACACGGCGGCAAAAGGAAGTTCTCGACTTTCTGGCGGATTTCATCCTCGACCACGGTTATAGTCCGAGCTACGAGGAGATGGCGCATGGTTTGGCGCTTTCCTCGCTCGCCAGCGTGCATAAGCACGTGGAGGCGCTGGAGGGCCGGAAGTACCTGCACCGCGGCTTTAACCAGAGCCGGTCGCTCGAAGTGGAGCCAGACTACCTCGAGGCCCGCCGCGCCGAACGAGCCAGCGGCGCGCGGGCCGGGGTTGGCGGAGTTCCGTTACTCGGCCGGATCGCCGCCGGCGTGCCGGTGGAGACCTACCCCAGCGCGGAACAACTGCAGTTCGCCGATTTCGCCGGTTCGCCGGGCACGTATGCGTTGGAGGTGCAGGGTGAGTCGATGATTGAGGATCACATCTGCCCGGGCGACTTCGTGCTGATCGAAAAGACGCCGGAACCGAAGGAGGGAGACATCGTGGTGGCCTTGGTGGATGGCGCCGAAACGACGTTGAAGCGCTTCTACCGCGAGGCGGACGGCCGGATTCGTCTGCAGCCGGCGAACGCGGCTATGGGGCCTATCTATGTGGATCCCGCGCGTCTCGAGGTACAGGGACGACTCCTCGCGGTGCTGCGCAAGTACCGCTGACCGGCTCAACTCGTAATCAGAAATTGTTCGTATTTGCCGTCCGGCGTCGTATAGGTGACGATCGTGACCGCACGCTTCTTAAAACGCGCGCGGAAAATGCGCAAGGTCATCCCGCCTCGATGGCGCTCCACTTCGCCGGTGACGTCCTGCAACCGGCCTAATGGGTGGAGCGAACGCCGGATATCGCCGAGAGATTCGGCTGTAAAGTAGGAACTCAAGTCCTCGGTGATTTGCGTGCGATCTACCTTCCCCGCAAGCAGCCCTTCGAGGAACGCCCGCGCGCGTTGCGAGTCGGCCGGCTGAACCTGTTCCGCTGGGGGCAGGAACATGGTAGTCGCAATCTGGCGCGTGAGCGAACGGACAAGATCACTCGCATCCTGGTTCGAGAGCACCACGACGGCGCCGCCACGATTGGGCAGGATCCAATTCGAGGCCAGAAAGCCCGAAACTTCGCCGCCATGCGTCAGGGTGGGAATACCCGATAGCGTACCGATCTGGAGCCCGAGGGCGTAATTGGTGTGATCCCCGTTGTTCAGCCGCACCTCCTGCGTGAACTCCTCGTAGGAACGCGGGCTGAGAATGCGGTGATTGAGGAAGGCGATATCCCAGCGAGCCAGATCCGACGGGGTCATGCAAAGCTCGCCGGCGGCAAAATACCACCCGGTAGCTTCACGTAACGCGGGACGCGGCGCGCCGAGACCATACCGCGTGTACGCGGTTGCGTCGCCAGGACGGCGTTCACTGCAGTCGCCGGCTGACGTCATTCCCAGTGGATCGAAGATGTGCTCGTGCAAAAGACTCAACAGGCTCTGGCCGGAGACTTTCTCGATGATCTGACCCGCGAGGACATAGTTGGTGTTGCTGTACTCCCAGCGCGTGCCGGGCGGAAAGTCGAGAGGTTTCTTGGCCCATCGGTCGAGGATGTAGGAGGGAGTGACCGGTTTCCTCCATTCGGGGATCATGTAGTCCTGCGGCGCGTAATCCTGATAGCCGGACGTGTGTGAGAGCAGTTGGCGTATCGTGACGCGGCTCGCATCGGTGAGATCCGGGAAGTAGCGCGAGACGGGATCGTCAAGCGACAGTTTGCCCTGCTCAGCGAGCAGCAGCAGGATCGCGGTGGTGAACTGCTTGCTGACGCTGCCGACGGCATAGCGCGTTTCAGCCGAGGCGGCGCGGCTCGCGGCGAGGTCGGCCATGCCGAAGGCTTGCGCGAAAGCAAGAAGCCCGTCGCGCACGACGGCGACCGAGACGCTTGGAACGCCGCTCGCGCGCAGGGCGCCGGTGATCTCGGGCGTCAGGCGGGATGCGATATCGGACGGCGCGCTGGGAGGGCTTTGCGCGAGGAGCACCCCCGCGCCTGCGACGAGGCACAGCCCCGCATGGAAGCATCGAGACATGGCGCTGCAATTATAAACAACATGGCATCCCTCGGCGCGTCCGGAAGCCCGCTTGAGGCACCACCTTCATGTGGTGCGTGATAGTATTATTTTGGTAGAGGAGGCTGCGCATGCCGGGTATCGAATCGGTTTCCGCCGGGCTCACCACATCGGAAGCGCATTTTATCGAGGAGGCGCGCGGGCATGGGGAACTCTACATTCATCAGCCCTACGATCTGTACTCGGAGGCCAATCACGAGGCGTGGCGGAACCTGTATGGGCGGATGGTTCCACGCTGGGAGCGGTACGCAAATCCCCAGTTTTTGCGCGGGATCGGGTCTCTATGTCTCGACCCGTATCGTGTGCCGAGGCTCGACGACGTCAATCGTTTCCTGAACGCCTTGACGGGTTTCCGCGCCAAACCGGTAAGCGGGTACGTGCCGGCGTTCTTGTTCTTCGACTGTTTGCGCAATCGCGAGTTTCCCACAACGATTACGATTCGCCGCGCGGACCGTCTCGACTATCTGCCAGAGCCCGACATCTTTCACGACATCGCAGGGCACGTGCCGATGCACACGGACCGCAACTTCGCCGAGACGCTTGTGCGATTCGGCGAATCCGCGCACACGGCGGCGGACCTTGTGGCGGGCATTCGGGACCACGACACCAAGATACACACGCTCACGAGCATCATCCGGGCGATGGCGCGCTTTTTCTGGTTCACCGTCGAGTTCGGCCTGATGCGATCCGGCGATGAATTGAAGGTCTACGGCAGCGGACTGCTGAGTTCGTATGGCGAGATCGCTCACGCCATCGACGCGCCGGAGGTGCAGCGGTATCCCATTCGGCTTGAGTGGGCCATCAACCAGGCGTTCGAGATCGATCACTTTCAGCCCTTGCTTTTCATCGTCGATTCTTTCGACCACCTCTTTGACCTGGTGGGCGAGATGGAGCGTTGGATGAAGGCGGGTAAGTTGAGCAACGTGGCGCCGGGAGAACCCGCGGTAAACGAGCACGACCTCGAGAGCTTTCTCGCGAAGACGGGATAAGGGCGCACCCGGCCTGAAGATTCCGCTTGCAATCGCTCAAGGAATCGGCCTATACTGCGATTTGATGCGGATCGTGTCGTCCAACTCGTTTCGATTTTGGTTCTGGTACGGGACCTGACTCGTCACGAGTGGCGCTGCAAGTTTGAGTAAAGTAAGTAACGGCCCACTCGAAAGAGTGGGTTTTTTATTTTAGAGGCACCGAGAGAATGATTATTTCCATGAAGCGGCATTCAACCAAAGAAGAGATTGACCAGGTTTGCGAGCGGATTCGCGACTTCGGCTACAAGGTCCACTCGATTGAAGGCGAGGAACGGGTCGTGATCGGCGTGGTGGGCATCGGAGATGTGACCGCGTGCCTGGAGTCGGTGGAAGCGCTGCCGCAGGTGGAGCGTGCGGTGCGCATTTCGGCGCCTTATAAGTTCGTGAGCCGCGAATTCCGGCCGGCGAAGACGCAGGTGGTCGCCAACGGCGTCGAGATCGGCGGCGATGAGTTCATCGTCATGGCCGGCCCGTGCTCGGTGGAGAACGAGAAACAGATCATCGAGGCGGCCGAGGGCGTGGCCGAGTGTGGGGCGAAGTTCCTGCGTGGCGGTGCGTTCAAGCCGCGGACGTCGCCTTACGATTTTCAGGGACTCGAAGAAGAAGGGCTGAAGCTGCTGAAAAAGGCCAAGCAGGCTACGGGGCTCGGCATCATCACCGAAGTGATGAGCGACCGCGATGTTGAGCTGGTCGCATCCTACGCCGACATCCTGCAGATCGGCGCGCGGAACATGCAGAACTTCTCGCTGCTGAAGACACTGGGCCGCTGCGGCCGGCCGGTGCTGTTGAAGCGCGGCATGAGTTCGACGATCAAGGAACTTCTGATGTCGGCCGAGTATGTGGTGGCGCACGGCAATTCGGACGTCATTCTGTGCGAGCGCGGCATCCGCACGTTTGAGACGGCGACGCGAAACACCTGCGACATTACCGCCATCGCACTCTTGAACGAACTGACGCACCTGCCGGTGATCCTCGATCCGAGCCACGCGACCGGTAAACGGAGCCTGGTGCCGGCCCTGTCGCGCGCGGGTGTGGCGATCGGCGCCGATGGACTGATTGTCGAGGTGCATCCGCACCCCGACAAGGCGATGAGCGATGGAGCGCAGTCGCTGGATGTGCCGCAGTTCGCGCGCATGATGCGGGACCTGGAGCCTTACGTGAAGTTGTGGAAGTCCTCCCGCGAGGCGGTGGCGGCGGCAGTGGTTTAAGCGGCTTCGCTTGTGCGCTTCCACCTGCACCCGTTCCAGCTTGCAACCGCGATGCTCGTCCTGTGCGGGGCGATTCTGGGCGGCGTGTATTGGATGCGTCGCGGCAAGGCGATGTCGCCCGCGGAACTGGTGGCGCTTTTGCCCGGGCGGGCGGGCACCATCGTTTATCTGGATTTCGCCTCCGCGAGGCGCGCGGGACTGCTTGGCCTTCTCAACGGCTCGGAGTCGGAACAGGACGCCGACTACCGCCAGTTTGTCGCGCGGACACGGTTCGACTACCAGCGCGATCTGGACGCGGCCGCGATACTGTTCGCCGGCGGGGAGGAGTTCTTTGCGCTGCGCGGACGCTTCGATTGGAAATCGCTCGAGGCGTACGCGGAACAGCAGGGAGGAAACTGCCAGGGGGGGGTCTGCCGGATGAGCGGGAGCCGTCCGGAGCGGCGGATCTCGTTCTATCTCGAGCACGATGACGTACTCGACATGGCTGTGAGCACCGACGGTAATGCAGTACGGCAGATCCACGCGCGCAACCCACAACCGGCTGACACCCCTGCCGGCGCCGTTTGGGTCAAGACAAGCGCCCAGGCGATTACGGCATCGGGGTTGTTGCCCGAGCCGGCCAGGCCGCTGCTGGCTTCCGTGGCCGGGACCCGGCCGATCGTGTTTACGCTCTCCGCGCGCGGCGCCGGACTTGTGCTGGAGGCACAACTCGACTGCCAGGATCCGCCGGCCGCCACGCAGCTCGAAGCTCAACTCGAAAGCGGCACGGCCACACTTCGGGCCGAGTTGGCGCAGCAGAATGGCGCAGCGGCGAATACCGCGAGCTTGGGCGGATTGCTCGCCTCCGGAACATTTCATTGCGATCGCAACCGCGTGACAGCCGAATGGCCGTTGCCGGCCCAGTTCCTGGCGACGCTGGGAGAAGGCGGCGCGAACTGAGCCGATGACCCAGACCCCCGGGGTTCTTTGCTGCGGCAATATCGTGTTCGACACGCTGGTCCGGCCGGCGCCAAACGAAACGCACTGGCACACCAGCCTCTGGGTCGATTCGATTGAACAACAGATAGGCGGCAACGGCGCCAATACAGCCATTGCGATCACCCGGCTCGGCGTGCCGGCGCGGTTGGCCGGGCGCGTCGGCAAAGACGCCAACGGCGAAAGAGTGCTCGCTATCCTGCGCGAATCCGGCGTCGAGATTTCCTTCGTGGACCGGGGGGAAGCGCCGACCTCCGCCTCCGTGGCCCTGGTGCGGGCCGACGGCGCGCGCGCGCTGCTGCATTGTCCGGGTGTGAGCCGGTCCGTCTTCAACCCGCCGCCGGCGCTCGAAGGACCGCTGAGCGCGGGGTGTGGGTTTCTCCATATCGGGAATCCCTTCGGCGTGCCGGGACTGCGGGCGAATGGGCCGGCGATGCTCAAGGAGGCGCACCGATTGGGCCTGCGGACCTCGATCGACGGAGGCTGGGATTCGACCGGCGAATGGCTGCGGTCGCTGGCTCCGAGTCTTGCCGAGACCGACTTGCTGTTTGTCAATCATGACGAGGCACGCGAGTTGACCGGTCAGACCGAGCCGTCCCGGCAGGCGGAAATCCTTCAGGAAGCCGGCGCTAGGGCGGTCGTGATCAAGCTGGGCGCCGAGGGTTGCGCCGTTTTCGAGAACAACCGCCGGTTTCATTCGCCCGGATTCAAGGTGACGGTGCGGGATACGACGGGGGCAGGCGATTGTTTTGCGGGCGGCTTCCTGGCGGGCCTGGCGCGCGGAATGGACTTCCCCGAGGCGGCGCGGCTTGCCAACGCCGTCGGCGCACGGAGCGTGACGGCGGTGGGCAGCATCACGGGGCTGCTCGGTTTTGAAGAGACGATCGAGTGGGTGCGTGCCCTGGAAGAGTGACCAAGCTGGTGACCTATCATGGTCACTGATGAAACCCGCCTTTGCGTTGGCAATGGTTGCGTGGGTGATTTGCGTCCCGGCCTACAGCCAACCGTCCGCGGTGAAAGATCCCGGCTACAAATACGTCCGGCTCGGCAAGTCCTCCGATGCGTCGCCGCGGCCCTCCGCAGGTTATCTTCTGGCGGGCAGCGGATCGGACGTAGACCGCGGCATCGCCTGGTTATGCGCAAAGGCGAACGGCGGCGACTTCCTGGTACTCCGCGATACCGCCGATGACGCGTATAACGGCTACATCCATCGCCTCTGCCCGTCACTGAACTCGGTGGCGACACTCACCGTCACCGCCCGGCAAGGGGCAAGGGCCGAGTTCGTAGTCCAGGCGGTACGCCATGCGGAGGCGATTTTCATCGCCGGCGGCGATCAGGCCAAATATATCGATTCCTGGCAAGGGTCGCCGATGCAGGACGAGATCAACGCGGCCGTCGCGCGGGGCGTGCCAGTGGGAGGCGCCGCCGCGGGGCTGAACCTGCTCTCCGAATTTGTCGACACGGCGGCCGGCGGACCGGTCACTTCCGCCCAGGCGCTGGCCGATCCCTTCGATGATCGGATCACCCTGGCACGGCACTTTCTGAAGATCCCTCTGCTGGGCGGGACGTTGACGGACGCCCACTTCGCCGCACACGACGCGATGGGGCGCGACCTGGCGCTTCTGGCACGGCTGGTAGCCCAGGGATGGACGCCGGAACCGCGCGGCATTTTCGTGGACGACAAAACAGCAGCGCTGATTGAACCCGATGGAAAGGCGTCGGTGCTGGGATCCGGCGCGGCGTATTTCGTCCGCTTGACGAAAAAGGCCGACGACTGCAACCCAGGCGATCCGCTGACGCTCCACGGCGCCGAAGTTTACCGCGCTTCTGATGGCGGGAGTTTCGATCTGCTGAGTTGGAGCGGGACCGGCGGAGTGGATTACTCCGTGTCGGTGGAGAACGGCGTGGTGAAATCGGCGCAGGCAGGCGGGGCGATCTACTGAATTCGTCCGGCTTGCATCACTCGGCAACGTCCAGGACGGCGGTCCGGTGCTTTCACCGGGCCAGCGTTTTCCACATCAGCCAGGCCAAGCCTGCCAGATAACCGAGCAACGCCTGGTATTCCTGGTTCTTCTTATACACGGCCCAGCGGAATCGTCCCATGACCCGGTGAGCGGGCCGGCGCGGGAGAAGCTTTGGAACCTGCGCCGCGTAGTCGGCAAATTCGGGGAACAAGCGCCGCAGGTGCTGTTCTTCCAGTTCAATCACAGGTAGATAGATGAGCAGGAAAACGGCGCTGAAGACTACGGCGAGTTCCCAGCGCCGGGCGGAGACGACGAGGCCCGCCGCCACAAGGAGTGTGCCGAGATATAAGGGATTTCGCACCCAGGCGTAGGGACCGCTGCGCGCCAGTTGCCGGTTCTTCTCCAGGTGGCCCGCCGCCCAACCGCGAAGCAGCAGTCCGCACGCTGACACGGCCACACCGGCGGCGAGGGCCATGGGTTCGGGACGGGCGAGCCAGGCAAACGCCGCAACGAGCAGAAATCCGCTCGGCACCCGGAGGCGGGCCACGAGGTCGGCGTAGGCTTTAGGGAACAACGAATCGGTCACGCACTCTCTCCGGCGCGAAATTGCACCAGCCTTTCTCGAAGCGCCTCAAGAACCATCGCCGGGGAGATGGAGCGCATGTCGGCGCCGGTCTCCCGCAGGCGGCGGTACGTAGTGACCGCGCCGGGTGCGCGCAGAACGGCGATGGTGTTGCCGTAAGGGCCGTTGCGAGCCGGATCGGTGGGGCCGTAGATGCCGACACCCGGCTTACCGAGCGCCGCAGCCAGATGCAGCGGCCCGCTGTCAATGCCGACCACTGCCGCGGCGCGCCGCGTTGCATATATCAGGCCCGGGATGCCGGAGACGTGCGGCACGATATCCGGAAGCGAGATCTTCTTCGGGGCGTTGAGGACAAGGGCGAGTCCCAAATCGCGTCTGAGCATGGCGCCGAGTGCGGTGTAATGTTCGAGCGGCCATTGTTTGGCGCCCCAGCCCGCCAGCGGATTGGCGAGGACAAAGGGGCCCTCCGGGAGACTCCCTTCAAGCCGGCCTTCGGGCAAAGAGAACTGGCGCAGCGGGTTCGAGACGCCGGCGGCGGCCACAAGCTCCAGGTTCTGATCCACCACGTGAGCGGACTGCGGGCGGACCCGGCGGGAGTAAAACCATGCGGCGGGCCGTTCCCGCGTCTGGTCGAAACCGAAGATGCGCTCGGGACGGGCGATGGCGGCGATGAGAGCGGATTTGATCAGGCCCTGAAAGTCGACGGCAAGGTCGTAGGGGGCGGAGCGGAGGTCTGACCAGGAGCGCCGAATGCCGCGAAAGGTCTTGCGGTCAATGGGGATCACGCGGTCGATGTAGGGATTGCCCTCGAGCAAAGGCAGCCAGCGTTCCTCGATCGCCCAGTCGACGATCGAGCCCGGCAAGCCGTGCTTGAGGCTGGCAGCCGCCGGCAGGGCATGAATCACGTCGCCCATCGCCCCCAGGCGGACGACGAGGATGCGCAGCGGCTTGGGAGTCAATCCGCGGCCCCACTACGCGCGCGAACGCGGGAGATGAAGGCCTGACGGGCCTCGGCGTCGTCCAGCATCTCCTCCGGGACACCCGCGGGTGTTCCGTCGAGAGCGACGTAATCGACGGCGCGAAGCGAGGCGGCCAGTTCCCGGCGGGCCCGTACGTCCATGAGAGGCGCTTCGCCCTGCTCGACCACGACCACCAGTATCGTCCCAGGCGCCTTCCGGTTCTCGATTACGCGCACGTGATGGGCGAGCAAAGGATCGAAGCGGCCGCGCAGCCAGATCGTTTCCCGGCCGGCGGTACGGCGGACGATCTCATCGGAGGATAGAATTTTGTTTCGCGAATCCAACGTGGTTCTCTAAATGAAGGGAGAATCCCAAACCCTCTATTGGAACAATTCGCCGGGCTTCGCGCCACCTCCCGCGCCTTTTGGGGCAGGTCAGCTTCGGGCGACGTGCGCAAGTCGCATACGATGAGAGAGATGCGGTTTCACCCAGCATGAGTTCCGGCGCGCTGCGGTCCTTCGCGCACCGGCGATTCGCCATCGTCTGGACTGGCCTCGCCTGCTCGGCGGTCGGCACGTGGGTGCAGATCGTGGCCCAGAGCCTGGTAACGCTCAAGATCACCCATGGCTCGGCGTTCGCTCTCGGCGCGGTGCTTCTGGCGCAGGCGGCGGCGTTCCTGCTGTTCGCTCTCGCCGGCGGCGGAATCGCCGATGCAGTCGACCGGCGGAAACTGCTGCTCGTTTCCCAGACCGTGCTCGGCGTCCTGGCGGCCCTGATGGGCTATCTGACTGCGTCCGGACGCATCGAACTGTGGATGCTGCTCCTGCTGGCTTTCTCGAGCGGCTGCGTGCTCAGCGCGGATCAACCCGCGCGGACGGCGCTGCTGCCGTCGCTGGTGCCGGATTCCGAACGCACAAACGCGATCGCGCTGCAGTCGATGATTTTTCAGGGGGCTTCGATCGCCGGGCCTACGCTTGCGGGTCTGGCCGCGGCAAGCATCGGCTACGCAGGCTGTTTCTATCTCAACGCGGTTTCCTACCTCGCGGTGCTCATCGCGCTGCTCGTGGCCGGCGGAGAGAGCAATGGCGCGCGCCAGAGCAGGCAGAGGCTGATTCAGGCCGTGGCCGAGTTGTTTGCGGCGATTAAGGCCGATCCGGTATTGCGCGCCGTCCTTAGCGGCTACGCCGCGGTGCTGTTTCTGACTCCCTCATCGGCGCTGTTGTTGCCGGTGCTCGCCGGCTCCGTCTGGCACATTTCGGATGCAAAACTCGGGGCGTTGTTCGCCTGCTCCGGCATCGGGGCCGTGGCGGGTGCGTTGCTTGTGGCTCATCGCGGCGATCGCGGCTCCAAGAGTGTGCCGTACCTGGCGGGACTGTTCGCCTCGGCCGTCGCGCTGGGTACGTTTCCGAGCATGCGTCCGCTGTGGGCCGTCGCCGCGCTGCTGATGATCGCTGGAGTGGGCCAGGCCGCGACGTCGGTGATTACAGCAGCGTTGTTGCAAGGCCGCGTCCCGGCGGGACTTCGTGGGCGGGTGATGAGCCTGAATACGCTGCTGGTGATGGGAATACGCCCCCTCGGCGATTTTCCCGAGGGCTGGCTGATCCACGTCGCGGGACCCCAGCGGGCCGCACTGCTGTGCTCGGTTCTAATCGTCGTTGCGGGACTCTTGCTCCTGCCGCGCCGAAGCCCGATCCATTCGGTGTGAGAGAGCGCCCGACGGCGCGATTATCGCTCGCCAGCGCATCGCCAAGTTGCTGACGATGCGTCCGCCGCGGACGCACAATGTGTGATCGGATCCTTCGACCACCGAGGGCATCAAGATCGCAGCGTCGTCGGGTAATACCGCCTTGAAGTTCCCGGCGATCATGTTGACGATCCCTCCCAGGCTGTCGCGAACGTCATCCCGGTTAAGTTTGATGCTGCCGTAATCCCTCCTGAACCTAACGGACCTCGACACCGATAGAGAGTTCACCGAGGTAGAACGTCGCACACTTCCAGCCGACGGTGCTCATCTCAGATCCTCCTCGGATTGCGCGTTGCACAAGGCGCTGAGGGTGGCGGTGGCTTCTTCCGAGCGGCTCCGCATCCCAGGCGCCCGGAGCCGATCAACATGCCGCCGAACGGAACCAGCGCAACTACTCCGTCGTAGCCGCCTGAGGTCGGCACAACGCGTTGAACCGTTCCGGACTCTATCGGCAGGTCGGGCATCGCCGAAAAAACGCTCTCCGTCGCTTCGCGGATCAGCCGCGCCAATACGCTATCGTCCAACGCTTATCTCCCGTCCCGGCCCGAAGCCGTGCTAGATGATCCCCGCCAGCTTTTCTTTGATTTGTTCCGCGGTGAACGGCTTGCGGATGTAGCCTGTGGCGCCTAACTGAATCGCCTGCATCACCTTTTCCTGCCCGCCTTCGGTGGTAACCATGATCACTGGTAGCTTGCTCCAGCTTTCGTTAGCCTTCATCCGGGCCAGAAACTCGAGGCCATCCATATTCGGCATATTGATGTCGGAGAACACCAGCCCGACGTCGGACTGCGCCAGTTTTGCCAGCGCCTCTTTCCCGTCACCGGCCTCATGTACATCGCCGAGAGGGAAATCGGCGTGACGCAGCACTCGCTCCAGGATCTTCCGAATCGCCGCCGAATGATCCACAATCAACACGTTCACGGCCATGTATGTCCCCGCTGTGCATATCGGCGCGGGACCGCCGCTGGTTTAGGGTGACCACCCTGAAAAGTAAGGTTTTTCTTATTGCTGGGCCGGGATCGGGAAGAACCGGAAGTCGCGCCCCCGGTCGCCGCAACTCAGCGCGGGACCGGATTCCGGATGCCTCACCAGCCAGGAGCGTCCGCTCTCTGTCGCACGCAACTTGTCATATGCCGTCGCCTCGAGCCAGAGCGGCACGCCGTGGGAGCGGGCATATGAAACGTAGCGGTCAAGCTCAGCCGGATCCCCGCTGCCCCACCCAATCCAGGCAGCCTGCGGATTGAAATAACTGATCGTCCATAAATCCGGATGGAATCGCTCGAACACGATGGGGGTTCCGGCTGGCCACTGCGGCTCGAAGCGCAGGGCGCAAGCGAGCGGGGGATTATGGTCGATTCGGGATCCGGGGTAAATCATCAGAGCCAGATTCGCGCTGAACAACACGACGAGGACTCCGCCCGCGATTTCCCGGCCGCGCGCGGGCCAGGACAGATCGGCCGCCAGCAGGATCAGCGGCGGAAGATAGAACAGCCGGTAGAAAATGTTCTGCGGCATCCATACGAACAGAAAGCAGAAGTAAACCGCGGCCCACACAAGCAGCGGCCGCGAGGGCGTGCCAAACCGAAGCCTGCCGGCCCGCCACAATAGCATCGCGAGAGCAATCAACGCCGCCAGCGCGACGAGCACAAGCGTGGCAGTAAGCACGTCCGGAACCACGGCCGCGGGCTTCCCGCCGAAGAACAGACGCAGAGTGCCCAGCAGGCTCAGTCCTGCGTCCCTCAGAGGCGCGAACGAAAACTTCGAATCCGGCGAGTGCGCGGTCAGCCAGCCCGGAAATCCCGCCATGGCCCAATCGCCGTGGACCACGCGATACGCCCACAGATAGACGGCCCCCACCGGCGCCAGAGCCAGCACCGCCATGCGGAACCGGTGCTTTGCGGGCACAGTCAGCACAGCCGCGGGCAGAATCAGAATCGACAACTCGTGAAACAGCATCGCCGCGGCCAGGGCGAACGCCGCCGGCAGCCAACGCCCGCCTTCGAGAAACAACCAGCCAACAAGCAGAAAAAAAATCGCCGGAATGTAGGCGTCGCAGTCGGTGGAATACTTCCACCACGTCGCCGAGAACGCCATGGCCAGCGCGCCGGCAACCGCCGTCCCGCGTTCAACCCCCTTCATCCGCAGCAGGCGATAGACGAGCAGGACGCTCGCGAAGGCAAGCACGCTATTGACACGCTGCAGCAGGAACAACGCCCTCGTCGAAAGCCCGGCCCCCTGCGCCGCCACCCAAAGCATCCGCCCGAAAGGCATGTAGAGCAGATGATTGGGATGCAGCAGGCCGCGCAGCGGATAGTCGTGCTCAATGGCGATCGCAAACGCGAGCCCGTCCCAGTAGTAAGCGCGCGTCGGCAGCGCCAGATACACCAATAGCGGCAGGAGCAGCAGAAGGTGAACCGGTCGAAGCCGCGGCAAGACTCAGTGTAACCGCCGCGCGAGGCCGGCTACGGCTGGAAGCGCCAGCTCAGTTGCATATAAATCTGCCGCGGATCGGCATAGTGAAGTCCGCCGAAGGTCAGGCTGTTGTCGAGGAGGAAGCGCCGGTTGGTCACATTCAACGCCGTCAAACCCAGAGTGAAATTCTCGCCGAACGGACGCGACAGAGTCAGGTCCGCTGTCGTGTGCGGCTGAAGGTGCGCAGGCACGGGGCTGTCTCCGTTGGTGAACCCGGAACCGAAGTAGACGTCGCCGGAGAGAACCGTCTTCGCCGGCAGATCCCATAGGAAGCCGGTGTGAAGCGTGTGACGCTGGTCGTGGTCGAGCAGGAAGAATCCGCTTTCCGGCGGCGAGAAATCCGTGAGTCCACCCGTCAGCGCCCCCTCGCCGAGCGCGTGCTGATAGGAGTATACGATGTGGACCTCGCCGCGGTTGAACAGGCGCGGCGAACGAAGCGTGAACTCCCATCCGTACAGCCGCGCGCCGGCGATGGTGAGCGGGAAGAACACGTTCGAGTTGCCGATGGCGTTGTGGTCGAAGTAATTCCGCGCGTTGATCCGGAAATTGTTCACATCGAATAGCCAGCCGCGCATCGGGATGGTCAGACCCACCTGGTGCTCTTCGTCGCGTTCCCCGTTGAGGGGCAGAAAGCCGAGGCCCTGCGTAACGGCATAGCCGAGCAGCGGTCCGCCGACCGTGACCAAAGGCGGCGCCTGGTAGTACCGCCCGTAGAAGCCGTGCAAAATCCAGTTCAGGCGCGGTATGCGAATCGCCGCGCCCAAACGCGGGTCGGCCGCGTTCTCATTCAGGGAGCCTGTAAAATGCGTCAAACGGACGCCGGCGGTAAGCGTAAGCCAGTTCGTGGCCTTGAACTGGTCGCTCAGGAAGAGGGCCTCGAGGTGCCCCGTGGCACGGTCCCGCTGGCGCAGCGCCGCGCCGGAGCCGTCGTTGGCCGTGAGCGAAATGAATTCGTCTTCCCGCTCGGCGAAGCCATAGACGCCGATCTCGGCGTTGTGGCGCGCGCTGACCGCATTCACAGACGACTGCGCCCCGGCGTAGGTTGAGCCGGACTGCTGCGTCGCACTCACCGGAACGTCCAGCGCGCCGCCGTCATAGTTGGAGCGATTGTAGTGATAGAACGGCGAGAGCGTGAAGGTCACGCCGGGCGACAGCGTATGGATCCAGGTGAAGTCAATCGAAGCGTCACGCTCCAGTTCCTGGTCGCTCATGCCGGACGCCTGCTGCAGCGGATCGTTGGGGATCTGGTAATCGTCGCCGCGCAGGCTCGCCACCATCCGGAATTGATTCGCCGGATTCAGGTTGAATAGCAGCGAAGCGAACGCTCCCACGCCGTTCGCCGCGTCGCGCAGGATCTCCGGACCGGGCGCCGAGAGGCCGTAGTTGCTCGTATTGCCGTTCAACGCCGTGTACCAGGCGAAACGTTCGGTGTGGTCGCCGTAGCTGATTTCGTCGTTGCTCTGGTTGAAACTGCCGTAGGTCGAAGTCAGCTCGAATTCGCCGTTGCGTTCAAAGCCCGTGCGGGGCACGACGTTGAAGACGCCGTAGGTCCGGTCGCCGTAGTCGGCCTCATAGCCGCCGCGCTGCACCTCCAGATAGTCGATGTCCTTTGGGTCGATCTGCGGGCCCACATTGCTGGCGATATTCGTATTCGGGATCGGCACACCATCAAGCGCCCAGGTGACCTGGTGGCCGCCACGAACATGAAGCTGATCGTGTACCATGTACGCCCCCGGAACGAAATCCGTGATCATGTTCATGCTATTGGTCAGGCTCGCGCCGGGAGTCTGCTCAATCTGGCTGCGGGTGATCGTTGTGGTCGGCGTCGCGGAATTCGGGTCCACCAGGTCCGGGCTCTCGTGCACCTCGACGGATTCACTTTGCGCAGCGAGTTCCAATTGAAAGTGAACCACGTGGGCGCTGCCGGAGTTCACCCGGAGGGCTTGGTCCGGCGCCTCAAATCCGGTGTAAGACACCGAGACCACGTAATCGCCCGCCGGCACGGCATCGAAGGCGAAGGAGCCGTCGGCTGCGGTTGTCGCCGAACGGACGTAATCGCTCGCGGCGGCGTGCAGCAGCACGTTCGCTCCCTGCACCGGGCGGTGGGACGGATCGTGCACAATGCCGCGCACGTCCCCGAGCACACCCGCGCGCGCAAGGCCACAGATGAGCAGAGACACTACTGCAATGAAATGTTTCGAGCGGATGAGACACCTCTCCTAAAGCGACCGGCGCCGGCTGGACGTGTTGAGACGCTTCAGGCGAGAGGAGGAGGACGCTGGTAGAGATGAAAGAAATGCCCGTTCGCAGCCGGCGGATACGGGGCGAGGACGAGCGTGACGAACCCGCGAGGAAGAACATCGAAACTGCGGCCGCCGGGAACGAAGACGAAAGAGAAGCCGGCGTTGCCGCGGGCAAGCGCGCCGCACGGGCAGTGCCCGGCGCACTGCGGTGACGTGTTCCAACCGTCGCGTGAGGCGTGCTGCCGTTTCGAGCAGGCTCCGTGCATGCCCTTGCAACACGGCATTTCCGAGCACGAACCCGCATCGGCCGCCGAAGCAAGCGCGGCAAACCCGGCGGCGGGACTTAGAGCCAGAATCGCGAGCCAAATAATTGCGGCTCGCAGGATGTGTTGCACCTTCACGCGCGCGCGCCCGCTCCATTCGGCTCGTCGCCTAGTTTGCGTCCGGGAACGAGGTAGTTCTTGACGTAATCCGCCACGGCGTCTTCGAGCGTCGTCAGCGGCTGGGCGTAGCCGGTGGCGCGGAAGCGGTCCATTTCGGCGCGCGTGAAGTACTGGTATTTCGGACGCAGCGTTTCCGGCATCTCTACAAACTCGATCCGGGGTTCGCGGCCGAGTGCCCGAAACAAGGCATGCGCCAGATCGAGCCAGGACCTCGCCTCCCCGCTCCCGATATTATAAAGGCCGCCCGCTTCGTCGAGCGAGGCCAGGTGGAGCGTCATCTTCACCGCATCCTTGACGTAGAGAAAATCCCGCTTCTGGCAGCCGTCGGCGAACTCCGGACGATAGCTCTTGAAAAGCTGCATCGATCCCGTACGCGCAATCTGCTGGAACGCCTTGTTCACCACGCTGCGCATGTCGCCTTTGTGGTCCTCATTCGGCCCGAACACGTTGAAGTACTTCAGGCCCACGATGCGATCCAGAATGCCCGCCGCGCGCGCGTAGCAGTCGAACCGGTGTTTCGAGTAGCCGTACATGTTCAACGGCCGCAGCGTGTCGAGTTCCCGGCTCTCGCTCAAATTCGTCTCGAGCGCGCCGTAAGTGGCCGCCGAGGAGGCGTACACAAACCGGGCGCCATTGGCGAGCGCCCATTCCGCCATACGCTTGGTGTACTCGTAATTATTCCGGACCAGGTAAGTGGCGTCGGTTTCCGTCGTAGCCGAACACGCGCCAAGATGGAACACCGTGCGGATGCCGGCCGGAAGCCCACGCCCGCCATCCGCCAAACGCCTCTCCCACTCCTCGGCCTCCATATAGTCGATAAAGCGGAGCGGAACCAGGTTCTTCCACTTCTCGGAACGGCCCAAACGATCCGTGACAAAAATGTTTCGGAGGCTTCGCCGGTTCAACTCCCAGATCAGCGCGCTGCCAATCAGGCCCGCGCCCCCGGTCACCAGGACCCTGCCCTCGGCAAGATCGCGCACTTAGAACCGTTCCTCGGACTGCGCACCCAGCGTTACCTTGACCGGGACTTTCCGCCCGCCGCGGTACACCGTCAACGTCATCACGTCGCCCGCCCGCTTCCGCGCCATCGCCCGCGACAGGTCGTCCTGCCGCGTCACAGGCTGTCCGTCGATAGCGACAATCAGGTCTCCACCGATGCTGACCTCGTAGTTGCCCAGAATCACGCTTCGCTGCCCGCCGCGGATGCCGGCCGCCTCGGCCGCCGAACCCGGCCGTACGTCCTGCACCAGCAACCCCCCGTCACTCGGCAGATTGAGCGCCTCGGAATACGACCCGGCGATGTAGACCGTCGTCACACCAAGAAACGGCGGGCGATACGTCCGCCCGGCCCGGTAATCGGTGAGCATCAGTTTGGCGCGGTTAATCGGCATGGCAAATCCGATGCCGATATTGCCGCTTGGCCCGTAGATCGCAGTGTTGATCGCGATCACATTGCCCCGCGAATCGAGCAGCGGCCCGCCGCTGTTGCCGGGGTTGATCGCCGCGTCGGTCTGGATCAGTCCTTCAAGCCGGCGCCCGCTTTCGGTTTGCAGGTCGCGCCCCAGCGAACTGATGATCCCCGTGGTCAAAGTGCCATCGAGCCCGAATGGATTCCCGATGGCAAGCACCTTCTGGCCAACCTGGAGCGAGTCGGAGTCGCCAAGCCGCAGGAACGGTTCGGCGCGCCGCGGCTCGATCTTCAGCAGCGCCAGATCGTTCACCGGATCGCGATCGAGCAACTGGGCCCGGTAATGGGTCTGGTCCGGCAGCGTCACCTCGATGCGGCTCGCGTCGGCGATCACGTGATTGTTCGTCAGAATACGCCCGCCGTTATCGATGAAAAAACCGGATCCGGTGTCCTTCGACGGATACACCTCGAAGAAGAAATCCCGCTGGTAGACCGTGCTGGTGATATTCACCGTGGCCAGATGCGCGGTCTTGTAGATGTCGATGTTATTCACTTCATCCGGGCTGAGTCCCGCCAGATGCGCGGTGTCCGGTTCAGACCAGGCCACGCTCGTCGAGCGGATTTCGCGAAACAGCCGCCGCTGACCCCAGTCCGAGCGCAAGGTGAGCGCCACGAACGCGGCCACAATCAGGGTCGAAAATATCAGAATCCGTTTCATCTGCTAATACTCCGCAGCACCTCGTACACGGAGCGCACCCGCTCGGCGGTGTGGGCCTTGGACTGCGACGTATCAATCACGAAATCCGCGAACTTCACTTTCTCGTCGTCGGATAACTGCCGCTGCAAGCGGTTTTCCGCCTCCGCCCGGCTAAGCCCGCTCCGCTTCATCGCCCGTTCGATTTGCTGCTCGCGGCCGCAGACAACCACAATGAGTTTGTCGAAGCGGCCGTAACTTCCAGTTTCTACCAGGATGGCAGCTTCCACAACCACGATCGCATCCGGCTCCCGGGCCGCGATTTCGGCCGCGATCTCGCGCTCCTTTCTCCGCACCGCCGGGTGTACGATGGCGTTCAGCCGCTCCAGGCGTTCGGGTTGGGCAAAAACGAGCGCGCCGAGTTTCCGCCGGTCGATCTCTCCGGTGCCGGTCAGTATCTCCCTGCCGAACTCTGCGACGGCCGCATCGTAAGCCTCCCCTCCCGGAAGCAGCACCTGATGTCCCAACTCGTCGGCCTGGATCAAGTGACAGCCCAGTTTTTGAAGTTCCTGGCCGACGAAGGACTTGCCGGTAGCCAACCCGCCCGTGAGCCCTACGAGGAGCACGGCGCCGCCTCGCCAGCCTGCAAACGCCGCTCAGCCGCCTGCACGGTGTTCGACATCAGCATCGCAATTGTCAGCGGCCCCACGCCGCCAGGCACCGGCGTGATGGCGCCCGCCATCTCCGGTCCCTCGATCGGATGCACGTCGCCAAGCAGGATGCTCCCTTTCTCCGCAAGCTGCCGCAGTTTCTCCGGCTGCCGCGCGTAGATCCGCTCCGCTTCCTCGCGCCTCGTAAGCCGGTTCATCCCAACGTCGATCACCGCCGCACCCGGCTTGATGAACTCTCCCGTAACCAACGCAGCCCGTCCGATCGCGGCCACAAGGATGTCCGCCCGGCGGCACTCTGCCGCCAGGTCGGGTGTCTTCGAATGGCAAATCGTCACCGTCGCGTTCTCGTGCAGCAGCAGCAGAGCCATCGGCTTGCCCACAATGTCGCTGCGCCCGATCACGACCGCCCTCCGCCCTGCAATCGGAACCCGATACCGCTTCAGTAGCTCGATGATCCCGGCCGGCGTACACGCGCGGGGCGCCGGCGCGTTCGCCACCAGGCACCCCACGTTGTAGGGATGGAATCCGTCCACGTCCTTTTCCGGCGAGATCGCAAGCAAGATCCGGCGCGCGTCCACCTGCGCGGGCAAAGGCATCTGCACGAGAATTCCGTCGATCTCCGGCCGGCGGTTCAGGTCCTCCACAATCGCCAGCAGTTCCCCGGTGGCGATGGAGCCGGGCGGCGTCAGGCGTTCGCTGAAAATACCAAGTTCCCCGCAGGCTTTCACTTTCGACCGGACATAGATCTCCGAGGCCGGATTGTCCCCCACAAGGACGACGGCGAGCCCCGGCCGGCGATGCTTCGCCGTAAGCGCCTCCACTCGCGGTTTCAGCTCAGCGAGGATCGAATCACGTACACTTTTCCCGTCCAGGATCTGGGCGCTCATACACCCGTGAGGATAACAAGGAAGGTTCGCCTGACGCGGGGAAACCGGCCGTTCTAGACCACCGGGGCAGGACGGCGGCGGAAATGATACGCCAACGCTCCCGTGGCGATCGTGGCCACGGCTGTAAGCGACACGCGCGGCTCCAGCGTCAGTCCGACAATGGTCATCCACACGCCGATTACCACGAAGAACACCGGTATCGCCGGGAAGCCCACGTCGAGCACGCGCAACTTCTGCCAGCCGGGCCGCCGGCGAAACACAAACAGCGATGCCACCGAAAGCACCGCGAAAAAGTTCAGCGTGAACCCGATGTAAGTGAGCAGATCGCGAAACGGCGTCAGAGTCATCAGGACCGTGCAGACGCCTTGGCTGACCAGGGCGACCACCGGCGTGTGCCAGCGCGGATGCACGCGCGCCGCCGCGGGGAAAAATGCGCTGTTCCGCGCCATCGCGTAGTAGACCCGCGGGCCGATCGTCACCATCGCGTTCACGGTGGCCAGCAACGATATCGCCATCGCCGCGCTGAACGCTCCCGCCACACCGGGTCCGAACAGCCGCGACGCCGCCAGAGCGCCGATCGCCACAACACCCTTGGTCTGCTCGAGCGGCGTGCTGTAGATGAACACAACATTCAGCGCCACATACAGCGCCGCAACAAGAGCGGTTCCGGTGGCGAGCGCGATCGGCAGCGTTTTCGAGGGTTGTTTCAACTCCTCGGCGACGTAAGTGGCCGCGTTCCAGCCGCTGTAGCTGACATAGATAAAGAACAGGCTGATCGCGTATTGCGCTGCCAGCGGCGTCGAGCCGGTTCGCGCGGCCGGCTCGGCGAAATGGTGCCAGTTGCCGTTGCCGGCGACCAGTGCCGCGACAATGAACGCGACGATCACAAACACCTTCCCCCCGGTCAGCAGGTTCTGTATCCGCGCCGTCCGGCGCAGACCGAAGCAGTTCAAGGCGGTGAATATCGCCACCAGTACACAGGCAAGCCCCTGCGCCCAGCCAAACCGGATCTGCAAGGCTCCGGTTCCGATGACATACGCCGGGCCGTTCTGTTTGAGCGCAGGAAAGAAATAGCCTGCATAGTCGGCGCAGGCCAGCGCGGCCGCCGCAATCGGCGCCGAAAAGCCCGCAAAGAAAGACACCCAGCCGGTCATGAATCCCCAGGTCGGGCCGAACGCCTCGGTCAGGTACACATACTCGCCGCCGGAACTTGGGAAGTTAATTCCTAACTCCGAGTAACACAGCGCTCCGGCGAGCGCGCAGACCGCGCCCACGATCCAGATCGAGAGAACTAACGACGGGGAACCAAGCGGACCGGCCAGAAATCCGGTCGCGGTAAAAATGCCGGTGCCGATCATATTCGAAATGACCAGCGCCGTAGCGCTTACCGTGCCAAGCTGCCGGAGCAGGCGGATCGAGGAAGAATCCAACACAAGTTACCGCGCCACCGCGGTGGGAAACATCGCGCCGCCAAGGCTCCCGGAACGCACTAATGAGCTGCCTCCGTCGCAGGCAAAGACGCCGCCCGTGATATAACTCGCGGCGTCCGAGCTAAGATACAGCGCCATGTCGGCGAGTTCCTCCTTAGTCCCCAAACGCCGGAGCGGCACGGAGCGCTCCACGGCATCGCGAATCTCCGCGGTCGGCGCCAGGCGCCGCATGCCTTCGGTGTCGTCGGTAGGGCCGGGCGTCAGACAGTTCAGCCGAACGCCCGATGGCCCCCACTCGAGCGCGAGTGTTTTCATGAGCATTTCAATGCCGGCTTTCGCGGCGCACACATGCGACTGTAACGCGATCGGCTGCGTGGCATGCGCCGCCGAGATGCTCAGCACGGAAGCGCCCGGCTTGCGCAAGTGCTCGTAGGCTGCGCGGCAGGTGTTAAAAGTGCCGAGTAAGTCAATGTCGATGACGCTCTTAAATCCGTTGGCCGACATGCCGGTCGCGGGAGCGGGGAAATTGCCCGCGGCCGCGCACACGACGATGTCGATCGGCCCATACTCTTCGCTGGTGTGCTGCAGCGCCTCGGCCACCGCCGTGTAATCGCGAACGTCGATCGCCGCGGTAGCAATTATGCCGCCCTTCTCGCGCATCGTTTGTGCGGCCGCGTCCAGCCGTTCCTGCTTCCGCCCGGCAATCGTCACCCTTGCACCATGCTCGGCGAAGCGCTCCGTGATCGCCTGTCCGATGCCGCTGCCTCCCCCCGTCACAAAAGCTACTTTCCCGGTTAACAGACCTTCGCGGAAGATACTTGCCATCGAGGGCAGAATATCACGCGCGGCGGCGCTTATACTGCAAGTTGCACTAAGATTTACATCGCCAATGAACCTCTCCCGACGCTCTCTCCTCATTTCCACCGCCGCCGCGCCCTGGGCATACGCCGCCTCCGCCGCCCCGCCCGCGCCCTTCGGCGCCTGTCCGTCTCCTCGCCAGCTTGCCTGGCACAAGCGTGAGTTTTACGCCTTTCTCCACTTCACCGTGAACACGTTCACGAACAAGGAATGGGGCTACGGCGATGAGGACCCCTCCGTTTTCAACCCCACTGAATTCGACGCCGACGCCATCGTCGAACCCCTGCGCGATGCCGGTATGAAGGGCGTGATCCTCACCTGCAAGCATCACGATGGCTTCTGTCTCTGGCCCACCGCGACCACCGATCACTCGGTCCGCTCGAGCCGGTGGCGCAACGGCAAGGGCGACGTCGTGCGCGATATCTCGCAAGCCGCCCGGCGCCACGGCCTCGACTTCGGCGTGTATCTGTCCCCGTGGGACCGCAACAACTCCGCATACGGCACCCCCGCCTACGTGCCCCTCTATCGCCGCCAGTTGACCGAGCTGCTCACAAACTACGGACCCATCTTCGAGGTCTGGCACGACGGCGCAAACGGCGGCGACGGCTACTACGGCGGCGCGCGCGAGCGCCGCACCATCGACAAGACGGCTTACTACGGCTGGCCCACAACCTGGAACCTCGTCCGCCGCCTCCAGCCCGGCGCCGTAATTTTCAGCGATGTCGGTCCCGACATCCGCTGGGTCGGCAATGAAAAAGGCATCGCCGGCAACCCTTGCTGGGCCACCTACGACCCGGTCGGCGAACACGGCGGACCTGCCGCTCCCGGCGATGTGCGCGCCGCCGATTCCCCCACCGGCACGCGCCACGGCTCCCACTGGCTGCCGGCCGAGTGCGACGTCTCCATCCGCCCCGGCTGGTTCTGGCACGAAGCCGAGAACGGCCGCGTAAAGACGCCGCAGGCGCTGCGGAAGCTTTACTTCGAGTCGGTTGGCCGCGGCGCCAGTTTCCTGCTGAACGTCCCACCGGACCGGCGCGGCCGCCTCGCCGATCCCGACATCGCCTCCCTGCGCCAGTTCGGCAAGGACGTTCGCGCGATGTTTGCCCACAACCTCGCCGAGCGAGGCCGCATCGAGGCCACGAACGTCCGCGCCCGCAGCGCCCGCTTCGCGCCCGAGCACCTGTTATCGCTCGCCGCCGGCTACTGGGCCACCGACGACGGAGTTTCCCAAGCCGGCGTCACGCTCACGCTTCCCCGCCCCGAGCGCGTCGGGCTGATCCGGCTTCGCGAAGAGATCGCCTACGGCCAGCGCATCGACTCCTTTTCCGTCGAGGCCGAAACCAACGGCGCCTGGAGCGAGATCGCACGCGCGGAAAGCCTCGGCGCCTGCCGTCTGTTCCTGCTCGACAAACCCGTTGAAGCGGCCCGCTTCCGGCTCAGGATCCTGCACGCCGCGGCCGGCCCCGCGCTTCGCGAGTTCTCTCTCTACCCGCCACCGGGCGTCGCCTGAAAAGCACCATGAGCCTCGACTCGGATTCGATCGCCCGCTTCCCCGTTCACCGCGTCAGCCCAAGCAAGGACGCGGCATCCGAGCCGATCGACGATTCGCTCGCCGTCGAGGAACCTCTCGAGATCCGTCTCGCTCACACCGGCCCCTCCGGCTTCACCACCAGCAGCCTCGCCGTCACCATGCGCACCCCCGGCGCCGATTTCGACCTCGCCGCCGGATTCCTGTTCACCGAAGGGATCATCCGCTCCCGCGATGACATCGCCCGCATCGCCCACGCCGGCCCGTCACGCGGCTGGGCCCGGGCCCGCAACATTGTTCGCGTCGACCTTCAACCCGGCATTGCCGTCGATTTGGAGCGTCTCCGGCGCAATTTCACCGTGTCGTCAAGCTGCGGCGTTTGCGGGAAGGCGTCCATCGAAGCGCTCGCTATCCGGGGCTGTGCCGCGCTCCCCGCGGGCTCTCCTCGCGTCCAACCCGAAATCCTCGCCGCGCTGCCGGAACGTCTTCACGCCGCGCAACCCGTCTTTCACCAAACCGGCGGACTCCACGCGGCTGGCCTGTTTTCTTCTACCGGCGCGCTATTGGCCGTGCGAGAGGACGTGGGCCGCCACAACGCGCTCGACAAACTCATCGGCGCGAAACTGCTCGACCGGAAACTGCCTCTCTCGGATTCGATCCTCGTCTTGAGCGGGCGCATCGGTTTCGAACTCGTGCAGAAAGCGCTCATCGCCCGCATTCCGATCGTAGCTGCGGTAGGCGCGCCAACCAGCCTCGCCGTCGAACTCGCCCGGGAGTTCGATATCACGCTCGCCGGCTTCATTCGCCCGGGCGGCTTCAACCTTTACTCCGCGCCGCAGCGCATAATGAACCCATGAACGGCTCCCCGTCGGCGGAACCTCCGCTCGAAGGCGAAGGCCTTCGGACCAAGCAGCCCCCAAAAGTTGCTGCGGGCATTCCCGCGGTCCTCCACGCGATGCAGCACGCGGTCGGCAAAATGGGTCCTCTGCGCGCCGCGCAAACGCTGATCGCGGTCAACCAGACCGGCGGCTTCGATTGCCCCGGCTGCGCCTGGCCCGACCCGGAACACCGCGCCACCGCAGAGTTCTGCGAAAACGGCGCGAAAGCGGTCGCCGCAGACGCCACCAACAAGCGCATCCTGCCGGAATTTTTCGCTCAACATTCGCTTGCCGAACTGAGCCGCGAATCCGACCATTGGCTGGGCCGGCAGGGCCGTCTCACGCATCCGATGGTCCTGCTTGAAGGCTCGGATCACTACGACCCGATCTCCTGGGACGGAGCCTTCAGCCTCCTCGCCGATGAATTGAACCGTCTGGCATCGCCGGATCAGGCCATCTTCTACACTTCCGGACGCACCAGCAACGAAGCCGCGTTTCTCTATCAGCTCTTCGTGCGCCAGTTCGGCACCAACAATCTGCCGGACTGCTCAAATATGTGCCACGAATCGAGCGGCACGGCGCTGGGCGAAGTGCTGGGCGTGGGCAAGGGAACGGTATCGCTTGAAGATTTCGACCACGCGGACGCGATCTTCATACTCGGCCAGAACCCCGGCACCAATCACCCGCGGATGCTCTCGACACTCGAGGCCGCCGCCCGCCGCGGCGCAAAAATCGTCAGCATCAATCCGCTCGAAGAAGTAGCGCTCGTGCGCTTCCGCCATCCCCAGCACCCGCTCGATCTCCTCGGCTCAGGCACGCCCATCGCAACACTCCACCTGCCGGTGCGAATCAACGGAGACGTCGCCGCGATGCAGGGCACCATGAAGGCCATGCTCGAAGAAGAGGAACGCCGTCCCGGCCACGTCTTCGATCATGAGTTCCTTCGCGAGCACACCTCCGGCCTCGACGAATTCCTCGCCCATCTTCGCGCCACAAGTTGGCCGGCTATCACCGCCGCGAGCGGCCTCACGCAAGAAGAGATGGAGCGCGCGGCTTCAATCGCCGTTGCAAGCCACCGGATCATAGCCTGCTGGGCGATGGGACTCACGCAGCACGAAAACGCCGTAGCCAACATCCAGCAGGTGACGAACTTCCTCCTGCTCGGCGGCCACATCGGCCGGCAGGGCGCGGGCGTCTGCCCCGTTCGCGGCCACAGCAACGTGCAGGGCGACCGCACCATGGGCATCTTCGAAAAAATGCCCGATGCCTTCCTGGATCGATTGAGCGAGGAGTTCCACTTTTCCCCGCCCCGCCACCACGGCTACGACACGGTGAACGCAATTCGCGCCATGCACGAAGGCCGCACCCACGTCTTCCTCGGCATGGGGGGAAATTTTCTCTCCGCCACGCCCGACACGCAGTTCACCGCCGAGGCCCTGCGCCGCTGCCGGCTCACCGCGCACGTCTCCACCAAGCTCAACCGCTCCCATCTGATCACCGGTCGCCAGGCCCTCATCCTCCCCTGCCTCGGCCGCACGGAAATCGACCGCCAGGCCGGAGGCCCGCAGTTCGTCACGGTCGAGGATTCGATGAGCATGGTGCACGCTTCCCAGGGAAATCTCGCGCCCGCCTCTGAGCACCTGCGCAGCGAGTGCGCCATCGTGGCGGGCATCGCCCGCGCCACACTCGGCGCGCGCAGCACCGTCGATTGGGAAGCTCTCATCGCCGAATACGGCCGCATCCGGGATGCAATCTCGCGCGTCGTGGAAGGTTGCGAGAATTACAACACCCGTCTCAGTGCCCCCGGCGGCTTCCGCCTCCCCAACGCTGCCCGCGAACGCCGCTTCCTCACCTCCACCGGCAAGGCTCGCTTCACCGTTCATGAAATGCCGACCTTCCCGCTCGCCCCCGGCCAGCTTCTCATGATGACCATCCGGTCCCACGACCAGTTCAACACCACCATCTACGGCCTCGACGACCGCTATCGCGGCATCCACAACGGCCGCCGCGTCATCTTTCTCAACCCGGAAGATATGCAGAAGTTGGGCATCGAGGCCGGGCAGCGCGTCGACATCACCAGCCATTTCCGCGGCGAACAGCGCACCGCCCGCGAGTTCACCGCCGTGCCCTACAAGATTCCGCGCCGCTGCGCCGCCACCTATTTTCCGGAAGCGAATGTCCTGGTGCCGATCTCGGCCGTGGCGGAGAAAAGCAACACCCCGGCGTCAAAATCGGTTGTC
>DAIDIH010000046.1 GCA_027459465.1 Bryobacterales bacterium
TGGCGCTTTCGCGATATCGTAAAAGGCGAACCGCCGGTCGGTGCTTACCATCGGACTCATTTGAAGTTCGGCTCGCAACTGTCCCTCCAGCGAGGCGGCTTGGTCCGCATAGCCCCAGCGGTCGATGTACAGCCCCGCAAAACCCGCGCCTAGCGCCTCCACAAGCAAATCGTGCGCCGGTCGCGTGCACAGCCAACCCATCCAGTCCGTGCCATACCTACCTCTCATCACCGGATAACTCCAACGCAAAGTCGAGGAAAGCACATAGCCGCGCAGGTGATCATAGCCGGTCATCCGGAAAACCGGACCCGCTTCGGGGAAGCTCTGAAACGGAAGTTGCAAGACCGCGGACCGGGCCGGAACGGCCTCCTCTACCCGAGATACAAACTCTCTGCTGGCGTCGTACTCCGCTCCAGCGGTTTTGCGCGTCTCAACCAAGCCGCCGGGCACCTCGTCGTACAATCCCGCCGCCACCAGGCATATTGCCGCCACCGCCAACCAACCGCCGCGCACCCGGGAGAAGCGGCGGCGCAGATACTCCAGGCAGATGGCTACGGCACTCAACGAGAAAAACGCCAGGAAGAACGATATCCGATTCAAGCATCGGAGTTCTGGCGTCACAACGAGCGCAAACAGTGTGCCGAATCCCGCCGTGGTTCCGGCCAACAGCCCAGCGAGATTCAGAACGCCCAACCGCTGCAATAGAACAGGGCGGCCGGGGAACCCAACAAGGACGGCGGCAAGAAGGACCAAGCAACCGGCAGCCGCAACCACCCCAAGCGCGGCAAATTGGCTTTCGTTCTCTAGCAGTGCCGGGTCGCTCGACAGATATCGCTGTGTGAGATTTCGAAAAACGGGGATCGGGTGCGCGAAGCCGGGAAGGAATAGGTCCGCAATCTTCAGGCTCAGCGTGTCCGTCTGCCCCACATCTCGCACCGCGACTGTCGGATTGCGTCCGTTTTGCGCGTTGTAGTGAATCACCGGCGTCAACGCGATGAGCAGGCAGGCAAGGGACACCGATATGCATGACGCCGCAAGCCCCGCCCAGCGCCAATGGCGTCTCATGAGCAGGGCAACGGCCCCGGAAACGGCAAGAAAAATCAAAGAGAAAAAGCAGTAGTAAACTCCGCTCCCGCCGGCAACGACCGAGAGCCCCAGCGCCCAAACCACGAAGGATCGTGACGGAAGCTCCCCCCGCCCCGGTTGCCCCTCGCCTCCCGGGCCGCCCCGCCTACCCGGTCGTGGCCACACCCGTCCGTCCATGATCTGGAGCACCAGGAGAACGACCCAAGGCACAATCCAGTACGAAGACAGAAACAAATGAGCCTCGCCGCGCAGCAAATGCGACGGCGTGAATGCAAACAAGATCGCGCATAT
Organism: Bryobacterales bacterium; assembly: GCA_027459465.1. GTDB lineage: Bacteria > Acidobacteriota > Terriglobia > Bryobacterales > Bryobacteraceae > JAJYKC01. The sequence goes on from DAIDIH010000046.1 coordinate 1,378, forward strand.
CGCCGAAATGACTCTAGAAACGCTAAACCGGCGCAAAACATAATAGGCACTGCCGGATATCAACAAGTATCCAAGGATATAGAATGCATTCACCGCAACCATTGGATTCCCGGTAAGTCTTTCGAGCACCCACAACATCGCTTGATGTACATAATCGGGTTGATAGAAATCGTAGTATGCGAGGCCGAATGGCGCCCCAACTCGCGGATTGACGAATAAATGGCCCTCCCCCAGCATGCGGGCGGTGAACAGGCAAAGGATACCGTCACTCACGAAAATCGAAAACGGACGCGACAGGTCCAAACTCGTGAGCCGATAGGCCCAGGCGAAAGCGAAGAGCGTCGCAACACCGACACCGGCATACTCCGCCAAGAGAAACATGAAATGCCGGGGCGACCGCGTATCCTCGAGGCGGAGGATGTCGGGATAAAGCTCGGATGGGGACTCACCCGCAGTCAAGCCCGATCGCGGGATTGCGGGTTTGATCGAGGATCCGGTTTGCGGCCGCTTCATATGAGGCAGGCTCGAATGGCTAACGAACGAGCCGAACCGCCGGGAGCGAGGAACGTCAACGGCTCGAGCTTTTCGGTCATTGTAGCATCTGAACCGAAAGAGAATTTCCGGGGTCGGTTCCAGATAACGGACCGCTGCGTAACCCGCTAACGCGCGAATACGGTTCGAACGGCCGCGAATCCCGTCCTGGCGAATGCAGGAATGCGCAGGTCAGTTCAAGTAGAACCCGGCGCCATTTCCGTTGGGCGCTGCGTGAACCGGGAAACTCTGCCAATGGCGCAAGCGATCTGCTGCCCCGTAACGAGGATAAGACTCACCCCCTTTACTTCCCCGCCCCCGCCCCGGCACAATGAACCAGGAGGCTCGGCATCGTCAAACTCTGCGTACTTTCCAGCTCCAGTTCCGGCAACGCGACCTTTCTCGCCGCCGGCCGCACCCGCCTGCTCATCGACGCCGGCCTGAGCCGCCGCGAAATCCTCAACCGCCTCGCCGCCATCGGCGAAGACGCCACGGCCCTCGACGCCCTCCTCATCACCCACGAACACTCCGACCACGTCAGCGGCCTCGTCGCCCTCGCCCGCCTCCTTGGCATCCCCGTCTACCTCACCAGCCTCACCGCGCCCGGCATCCCCTGGGGCGACTTCACCCCAAAACTCGAAACCTTCCAGGCCGGCCAGTCCTTCTCCATCGGCGACATCGGCGTCACCTCCTTCACCGTCCCCCACGACGCCGCCGACCCCGTTGGCTTCTGCTTCCGCGCCGAAGGCCTCCGCATCGGCATCGCCACCGACCTCGGCTACCTACCTGAATCCGTCCGCTATCACCTCCGCGGCGCCGACTTCCTCCTGCTCGAATCCAACCACGACATCGAAATGCTCAAAGTCGGCCCCTACCCCTGGGCGGTCAAACAGCGCGTCATGGGCCGCAACGGCCACCTGTCGAACGACGTCGCTTGCGACTACATCCGCGATTCGCTCGACTCCGCCACCACCACCCTCGTCCTCGGCCACCTCAGCGCCCACAACAACCATCCGGCCCTCGTCGAACAAGCCGCCTCCCAGGCGCTCGCCGCCGCCGGCCGCGCGGCCCGTCTCGTCGTCGCCGAACCCGGCGTACAATCCGAGGTATTCCAGTTCTGATTGATGGCCGCCCCGGTCCAACTCGACGGCAGCATCGAACTTCGCCTCGCCACAGGCGGACACGACGACACCGCGCGCCGCTTCGCCACGCCGGAGGAGGCCCAGCGCTGGCTTCGGCCCTATCAAAACAACACACGCATCGTCGACGGCGTCGCGGCCCTCCTGCAGGCCAACACCAGCCTCATCGGCATCCCAAGCCGCGAAGAAATCCTCGACCTCGCCGCCGTGCAACTCGTCTCCGGTGTTCTTGTCGCCGTCCCCGCCCTGCGCCAGATCGCCTTCGGCGCCAAAGTCAGCCCGGCCTTCAAGAGCAAAGTCCTCACCATCGCCAGGAACCTGAACATCGATCCGGACTATCTCATGGCCTGCATGGCGTTTGAAACCGGCGAGACGTTCAGCCCCTCCATCAAAAACCAGGCCGGCAGCGGCGCCGTCGGGCTCATTCAGTTCATGCCCGACACCGCGCAGAACCTCGGCACCACCACCAACGCGCTCGCCAAAATGACCGCCGTCGAGCAGCTTGACTACGTCGAGAGATATTTCCGCAGTCTCCGCCGGCGCATCAGCACCATCGAGGACGTCTATATGGCCATCCTCTGGCCCGCCGCCATCGGCCGCCCGAACGCCGTCGTGCTTTTCCGCCAGCCCAGCATCGCCTACGCCCAGAATCAAGGCCTCGACGCCAACGGCGACGGCATGGTCACCAAAGCCGAAGCCGCCGCCCCCGTCGTCCGCGAACTCGCCAAAGGCCGCCGCGCCGGCTTCGTCGGCTGAGCGCACAGGGCCGCGAGCGGCGAAAGCCGCGCGGCTCCGTTGTGCGCCATGTAAAGACGAGGCGCGTCTACTTCAAACGAACGTAGTCGATCTCGTCTTCCTCAAGCGTAATCTGCTTGATCGCCCTCGTCTTCGCCCACCGCTTCGCCCCCGAGCACGGCTTCTGAAACGCCTCCAGGAAAAACAACGGACGGCTTCCCGGCTTCGCAAACAGCCGGTAAGCTTGCCTCGGCCCGGCCGGTGACGCCTCGCAGGCATCCTCCACGGTCCGCGTCCGGCCGAACTTCTTCACGTCGTCTCCGTCCAACTCCACGATGGATACCGTCTCCCACACCTGCCCCATGTTCGCGCCGCCGGTTACCGTCAGCATCGCCGTCAACCCGCTTCCATCGAGGTCCTTGACCGGAAACAGGTCGTGGTCCCACGCCCCGGCGTAGACGACATGCGCCGCCAATTCGCCGTTTTCAACGATTGCAAGGCCATTGCGGGCGAAATTGTGTCCCGTCACGCAGTACGTATAGAGAACCGCGTCCTGCACCGCTTTCGGCCGGGTGAACGAACCCTGCGCCGCGCCCACAATGCGGAACGCTTCGTCGCAGTCGGGCTCTTTCCCGCCCCATGCCTGCCGCGCCGCGGGCAGTGCCTGCCGGTTGAGCACCTCTTCGTCGGCTTTCGACGCACGAATCCGGCCCGGCCAGCGCCGCTCCCGCCCCGGCTCGGAAACCGCGCTGTAAATCAGCCGTACGCCTTGCGCGTACGCGGCTATGCACAATGCGAAAACGCCAGCCGTCCTAAGCCATCTCGCCACCATCACGTTGCGCGGGAACCCCACAGCCAGTTTATCTCGCTCTCGCGCAGAAAACCGTTCACAAATTTTTTTCTTGCCGTCAGTCAATCACTTAGAACCGAAAATCGTTTGCCCAGCGAAGTGCTGTATGTTATTCTCATAGCAGCCTTGATGGACCCCATCCAGCAAGTCAGTCCCGCAAATCCTCTACGGAGCTAACATCACCAGAGAATGAGTTTCACCGTATTCCTCGGAAACCTCCCCGTCTGGGTGACCGCCGACGATATCAAGTCGTGGTTGTCCGCGGAAAACCTCGTCGCCGATTCAATCAAAGTCATCCGCAATCCCGAAACACAAGAGTCCAAGGGCTTCGCCTTCATCGACGCGCCGAACTCGGAAGAGATGAACTCCATCATCCGCCGTTTCGATCGCGCGCCGCTCGAAGACCGTCTCCTTCGCGCCAATCCCGCTCAGCCCCCGAAGTCCAAAGCAGGCGTCGGCCCAAGTGGTCCGCGTCCCGCGGGTGCTCCGGGCGCCTCCTCGCCCACGGGCCAGGTTCGCCGCGAGCGCGGCGGCCGCAAACACAAGCGTCCCGGCAGCACCAACCAAGGCCCACAGAGCGCCTTCGCCGAAGAACTCGCCAAAGCCCTCTGACAGTCACGGAGCCGGGTAGTTTCCGGCGCCGTGGCTGCCAAGCCAAATCACAGTTCCGCTCCCTCCCCTCACCGCTCGCGATAGTTCAAGAGCACTAGGCCCATCAGCGCAAAACATACCGGCCACAACCTCCCGGCCAGCTTCCCTTCCTCCTTCGGCAACCGGATTTCCAGCCACCGCGCCCAACCAGCGGCCACCGCCAGAACCGCCAGCGGAAGATGACTTAATTCCGCCAGGAACTCCGCCGTCACGTCGTTGAACGAGTGCGAGTGCGTCAGCAGCAGGGCCCCGCCAACCGCGCAAACCAGCGGAAACACCATAGCCGCCCAACGCGCGCGCAACCGCTCCACCCGGACCGCCCACTCAAACAGACCGAACGCCGCCACCAGAACGACAAACAAACGGTGCTGCGCGATCTCGGCGGTTTCCATGCTCTCCCAGAATCCGCGCGGCCCCAGCGGCCATGTGTCGGCGTCGGCCCGCACCAGGATGAACGCCGCCAGCCCGAGAAACAACAGCGGCCAGTTCCGCGCCCAGCGTCCCCGGCGCGTCCGCGCGATCATCGCCAGCAGTCCCGCCGCAAGCACAATCAATCCGGCCCAATGATGGTTATATTCACTCCAGAGAATATCCTCCAGGGACCGCGGCACAAAAGCCAATGGATCCGCGGGCGGTATCGTCGTCGGGATCGGCGGCGTCGCCAGCAGCGGCCACTTCGGGGTCATGCGCGCGGCGATCACCCCCGCCGGCGCCCACTGCTCCGGCACATCGGCGGCCGGAGGCTGAGAAGTTAACGACGCCGCGGCCAGAATCGCCGTGATCCCGATGCCGATCTCAGCTTCGGCGAACCACCGCAAACGCCTCTGCCCCTCGCCCGAACCGGCGCCGCGCGCGATGCGGAAGTTCCGCGCGCCGAGCACCAGCAGGAACCCCAGCAGCACAGCCTTGGCGGCGATCATCGCACCGTAGCTTGTTCCGTAAAATCCCGCCCACGATCCGCTGTAGACCAATGTGAGCGCCAGTCCCGCCCCGAACAGCGCCGCCACGCACGCCATCGCCAGCCGCGAAAATCGCCGCGTGATGGTCTGCGCGGCCGGAGCGCTCGTTTCGCCCCGCGAGGCGATCCACAAATACGGCAGCCCACCGATCCACAACGCCACCGCAAGCTGATGCACCGCGGTGAGCGCCATCAGCGGCACGCGGGCCTCAAGCCGCGCCGCCGCGTGGCTCGAAGCCACGGAAGCCGCCAGCAGCACCGCTGAAAGCGCCTCGGCCCAACCCCGCCGCACGCGTCCGCGCAAAACAAACGCCAGCACCAGCGCCGCCACGCAGGCCCCGCCGTCGAACAACACGAACGGCGCGCCGGCGATCTCGCTCATCGTCAGGTCCGCGCTGACCACGAGCATCGCCGCATTGCAGGCCACCGTCGCCGCCTCGGCCGCCACCAGCGCCGCCGCGCTCCACCAGGCCAGCCGCCGGCACGCATCGCGCACACTTCCGGCCACCCCGCAGCCGCGCGCCAGCAACTGGAACGACACGCCGCCGATGGCGAGCGTTTCCAGCGTCAGCACAAGCCCACGCAGCAGAACCGCAAGAAACGAATAGAGGTCGAGAAAGCGCACGCCGCGCTACTTCACGCGAAACGGAATCTCGCCGCTCGTAATGTGGCCGTCGCTGGCCAGCACCTGCCAGCGGATCTTGTACGCGCCCGGCTGCAGGCCCTTGGCAACGCTGGAAAGCTCAGCCGGGGAAGCCTGCGCCGGCGCCGGCAGAGCGTGCTCGGCGTTGGCGCCGTCAATCAAAAACAACCGCGACCTTTTTCCGTCGACGCGCGAGTTGAACCGCAGATGCACGGGCACGTCGGGACCGCTGACCACCGCGTTCGCCGCCGGACTCGATTGCTTCAACACCGCGTGCGCCGAGAGCAACGCCGCGCAGCCAACCAGCAAAACAAACAGCCGCGCCAGGCGGCCTGCGAGTAGAGTCGTGTCTGGGTTCGATTTCGTCATCGCGTTTTTCCGGTCCATTTTCCAGGATGACATGCGGCGAGGCCCCGCTCAGCTTACGATGAGGATGATAAGAATATGCGTCGTTACGCTGCGGTGGACATTGGGAGCAACTCCGTGCGCATGCTGGCGGCCGAGGTCGACTCGGAGGGCCGCATCGAGCCGCTCGCGACGGACCGCCAGGTGATCCGCCTCGGCGCGGGCGTCTATCGTGGCGGCCGCATTGACCGCGTCTCCATGGACGCGGCCGTCGAAACGCTGCGCCGCATGGCGCGCATCTACACGGGAGCCGACGTGCTGGCCGTCCGCGCCGTGGCCACCAGCGCCGTGCGCGATGCGAGCAACCAGCGGGAGTTTCTCGACCGCGCCTCGGAAGCGCTCGGCACCCAGGTCGAAATCATCTCCGGCCAGGAAGAGGCCCGGCTCATCCACCTCGGCGTCGAGAGCCGCTGGCCGCATCCCAATAAGCGCGTGCTCATTGTCGATGTCGGCGGCGGCAGCGCGGAAATCATCGCCGGCGACAACGGCGTGATGAGTGAAGCCTTCTCGAAGCCGCTCGGCGCCGTGCGGCTGAGCGAGGTGTTTCTCAAGTCCGATCCGCCAGACCCGCTCGAACTGCACCAGATGACCGAGTACATCGACGAAAAACTCGCCGCGCCGCTCGATCGCATCGGCCGCGGCCGCTTCGACCGGTTTATCGCCACCTCGGCCACCGCCGCGGCGATCATCTGCGCCGTGAATCGCGTGCCGCGCGCGCGCCGCGAGGAAGCCGACCGTCTGCGCGCCCCCACGCCGCGCGTCCGGCGCCTGTACCGCGAACTGGCCGCGCGGGACCTCGCCGCGCGCCGGCACATGCTCGGCATCGGTCCGCGCCGGGCGGAGATCGTCGTCGCCGGCGCCGCGGTGTTTCTTCGCGCGCTGGAAAGCTTCGGCCAGCCTTCGCTGTGGTACTGCGCCGCCGGCGTGCGGGAAGGCATCGTCGCGGATCTGGCTGCGCGCGGCGTGGGCAGCGAACTGGCCCAACTCAGCCGCGACCAGCGAAAAACCGTCGAGGCGATGGCGCGGCGCTACGGCGTCGCCGTCGAGCACGTCCGGCAAGTGGCGCGCCTGGCCCGCCAGCTTTTTGAAGATCTCCGCCCGCTCCACCAACTGCCCCCGGGATACGGCAAGCTACTCGAAGCCTCGGCCTATTTACACGACGTCGGGCATTTCGTCAGCGACACGGGCCATCACAAGCACTCGCATTACCTGGTCGCCAACTCCGACCTGCCCGGCTTCACGTCGCTCGAGCGGAACATCGTCGCCGCGCTCTGCCGCTTCCACCGCAAGTCGATGCCGGCGCTCCGCCACCCGTCGTTCGAGATGTTCAACCCGGAAATCCGCCGGGCGATTTTACTGTTGACGCCGATGCTCCGGCTCGCCGACAGCCTGGACCGCAGCCATGAGCAACGCCTGCGCGGGATGCGCGTCGAATTGAAGAACGGAAGCGTGCGGCTGGAACTCGACTCAGCCTCCGCCTCAGACCTCGAGCTTTGGGCCGCGGGCCGGCTCTCCGACGTGTTCCGCGAAGTCTACCAACTCCCCTTGGACGTGGTCCGCGCGCGCTAAGGCAGCGGCGGTGGCGGCGGGGGAGGAGGAGGCGGCGGACCCACGGTTCCACCTTTCGTGTTGCCGCTGCCGGCGCCGGGAATCGGTGTACCCAGCCCGCCGCGCCCGGTAGTGGGGTTCATCATCACCATCGTCATGGCGTCGTTCAAGCCGCGCACCAACCGCTCGAAGACCGCGCCCTTGTCAATGCGCGAGCGCGCGATCGGCAGATTGCGGTAAATGCGCAGCGACTCGCCGGAGTGCAGCGTCTTCTCGTTGCCCGGCACGAGCAGGTGCCGCACAACCACGGTGCCCTCTTCGACCGCTACGTCGGTGGTCGCATCGTCGTCATCCACTACGACGTCGAATACGGTGCCGCGCACCGAGATGACCGCGGTCGGCGTGCGGACGCGCTGCGGGTTCGGTAACCCGCCCCAGTGCTCAATGTGGACCTTAATCTTGCCCGCGAGGATGTCGATCATTTCGCGCCAGGACGGCGGGTTATTCCGGAACACCACGGTCGAATACGGAAACACCTCGAACGTGCTGCCATCGGAAACCTGGAACACGGCGTGGCCGTCGGCGCCGCTGACGATGACCTGCTGCATCTGGATGGTGTCGCCTTGACTCAGCGCCCAGCGCTGCGAATCCCGCAGGACGCTGACATCCCCACTCAACGAGATCGCCTTTGCGGTGTAATCCCCGTTGGCGGGTGAGTCAGAAGGAGTCAGGTTCTGGCACACCACGACCGCGGGCCACGCCCCTAGGGCAAGACCCAGCGCCGCTAGCCGGAAAAACGTGCGCCCTCTCATCCAGAATCCCCAGTCTACCTCAGAATTGCACAGCAACAATGCAACCGATTGAGTCACTAAGGAGTAGAGTGAGACTTTTCAATACGTTCGCTCCTGAGCAAGTAGTGGTTACAAGGGTACAATAAACTCTGGCGATGTGTCGAAACGCCACATTTTTTCTCCTGTTGGGTCTCGGCGCCGCTTTGGCGGCCCCGGCGCCCCCCGAATGGAGACATATCGGCAATTCTGCCGTCGACCTTGGCCTGCCATCGCTTGCCACGGGCGCGGTGGACCGCGTATGGTACTCGGCGGACGGCACAACGCTTTTCGCCCATACCGCGTCGGGAACCACATTTGAAACCAACGATTTCGAGCAATGGAAGCCGGCGCCGGGCGTGCAGCCTCCACCCGCCGCCCAGGCGCCCGTTCCGGCCAGGCCGGAATCCGGAGCCCAGGTCCGGATGCAGCCCGCGGTCGACGGCCGGTACTACGCCTTCGCAGCGCAGGTATACCGCTCCGACGACGGAGGCCTGACATGGTCGAACCTGACGGCGAGCCGCGGCGCGTCTATATTAGGTGGCGCGGTGAACGATGTCGCCGTGTCGCCGGTGAACCCCGATGAGGTCGTAGCGGCGAACGCGTACGGCGTCTGGCGTTCGATGGACGCCGGCGCATCCTGGGCCGGCCTGAACGATTTCCTGCCGAATCTGGCGGTGCGCAAGCTGCTCCAGACGCCTTCGGGCGCGAGCGGCCTGATCGTCTGGGGCGGGCCGGGCGAACCGGCGATCGCGTGGGCGCCAGGGGAGAAAACCGCCTGGCAGCCCGTGGCGTCGAATGCGCTGCTCTCCGCCGACGTGGCGCTTCGCACGAACCTGTCCCGCACGCTGGGGGCAACGATCACCGCCGCCTCTACCCAAGGCGACTACACCTACGCCGGAAGCTCGGACGGGCGGCTTTGGGCGAGTTCGGACCAGGGCCGGACGTGGCGCAGCTTCGGTTCGGCGAACGCCGAGGGCCCGGTGTCGGCGATTTTCACCGACGCAACGAACCCGCGCGTGGCTCTGGCCGCCATCGGCGCCACGCCCTCGGGCGACCGCGCGGTTCACATCCGCCGCACCACGAACGCCGGCCTGTTCTGGGATGACCTGACCTCGAACCTGCCCGATGCGCCAGCCAACGGTGTGGCCGCCGATCTGCCGACCGGGGTCGTCTACGCGGCGACCGCGGCGGGAGTCTACTACACCAGCGCCGATCTAAATGGCGCTGGTCCCGCGACGCCCTGGACACGGCTCGACGGCCTGCCCGACGCCGCGGCCGAGGACGTGCGTTTGGGGGACAATCACAATCGCTTGTGGGTTGCCGTAGCGGGTTACGGGGTCTACTCCACGCTCGCTCCCCATCGTTTTCTCGATCCGAAACTGGTGAACGCGGCGGATGAAACCGGCCGCCCCGCCGCGCCCGGTTCGCTGCTGAGCCTGCTCGGTGCGCGGGCGCAGACCGCGCAGAGTCCGAACGGCCCCGCGCCGGTGCTCAACAATTCCGGGGCGGACACGCAGATTCAGGTGCCGTTCAACGCCTCCGGCGACAGCTTCGCGCTGAACATGAGCGCGGAGAATGGTCCGATCGCGCGCAACATCGCACTAAAGACGGTCTCGCCGGCGATCTTTGTCGATCCCGACGGCACGCCGATGCTGCTCGACGCCGATAGCGGGGTGTTTCTCGACGCGATGCGCCCGGCGCGCTCCGGCACGCATGTCCAGATTCTGGCCACGGGCCTGGGACGCGTGAAGCCGGACTGGCCGACGGGGCTCGCCGCGCCGGTGCAGAACCCGCCGAAGGTCGCGGCCGAGGTCCACGCTTATCTCGACGGGCAGCCGGTGACGGTGACCAACGCCGAGCTTGCGCCCGGCTATGTCGGGTTCTACTTAGTCGAGATCGAGCTGCCACGGATCGTCAACTACGGGCCGGCGCAACTGTATCTGGAAGCGGGCGGACAGCAGAGCAACGCGGTCCGGATCTACATCGAGCCTTGAGACGCAGCTTCGTTTTGCTGGCCGCGGCGTTCCTCTGTGCCTCCTGCGGACGGTATGCGGACTTCACTCTGCCCCCGCCCGCGGGCTCTCCCTCCGAAGTCAGTTGGCAGTGGGTTCCCGAAGCCGCGCCGGTGCTCGAACCGGGTCCGGCGGGCGCATGGGATTCGAGCGATGTGCTGAATCCTTCGGTCCTCCGCTGGAAGGTTGGCTACCTGAACCTGTACTCGGGTTTCGACGGCCGCGCCTGGCGCACCGGCGCCGCTGAATCGCCCGACGGCGTCCATTGGACCAAGCGCGGCAAGGTGCTCTCGCCCGCGGGCTTCGGTTGGGAGAGCGGCTACATCGCGGCGAATGGGTCGGCGATCGCGGCCGGCGGGCGGATTCGGTACTACTACCAGGGCGGCGGACACGGCGGCCAGGATGGTCCGCCGCCGCAGATCGGCCTCGCCGAGTCCTCCGATGGCGCGGCGTTCACCAAGCGCGCCGAGCCGGTGCTCACCACCGGACCTTATATGAGTTGGGACGAGCGCGGCGTCTCCGACCCCTATGTGATCCTCGCCGGCGGGCGTTTCTATCTTTTCTACACCGGGCTTGACCGCGCGCGCCGCCAGCGCCTCGGCGTGGCCGAATCCTCCGACGGCGTCATCTGGACCAAGCTTCGCTCGAACCCGATCCTCGAGCCGGGCGGCTTCGGCGAGTTTGACGAGAACGGCCTCGGCGAGCCGGCCGTGTGGGCCTCGCACGGCTACTACTGGATGCTCTACACGGGCCGCGACCGCACCGAGCACCGCCGTATCGGGCTGGCGCGAAGCCCTGACGGCGTCCACTGGGCGAAGCAGCCGCTGGTGATCTCCGGCGCCGAAGCCTGGGACTCGATGGTGGTTTGCGACCCCACCGTCGAGCCGGCCCAAGGCGGCGTCCGCGTCTGGTTTGGCGGCGGCGACGCCGCCCGCCCCGACGAGCGCATCCACGGACGCATCGGCGTGGGCCTGCTTCGGCCCGCGCCATAACTCGCTCGAGGACCCGTTCGACGGCGATGCGAGTACCGCGGAGAACCGGACTCCCAGCTAATTTGAGGGGAAGAACTCGATGCTCATGCTGCCGTCGAACACCGCGAGGGCGACCGCATTCCCGTTTGCTCCCACAACCGGGCCGGAGACGGCGAGCGGCGCGGGCTGCCAGGCGCCGTGATCCCGGTCAAGCTGATACACCTGCACCGAGCCCTGGCGGAGATCGAGTTTAGAAACGAATACCGCGCCGTTTTCCGTGATGGCCAGACCGTCGATGGCTTCGCCGTGCCCGAGTGCCAGCGCGGGATAGCTATGAACCGAGCCATCGGAGGCGACCTCGAAGTATTGCTTGCTCCAACCCTGATACCATCCAACGCGGCCGGCCGAGGCTGCCAGGTTCGTGGATCCCCCGTTGAGGGCCGGTCTCGGGAGATCCGGTGGCGCAACGCTCGACTGCGGGATGAATCCGCCGATCTGATTGCCTTCACGGTCGAAGTGGCGGATCACCTTGGCTTGCGGGCGGATGATGCGGCCGAGCATCTTGCCCGGGACCGGCTCGTATTCGATGCCCATGGTCCAGATGGTCCCGTCCGGCGCTACGGCGACCGCGGCGGGCGAATAGGGGTAGGTGCGGACGATCTTCGGCCCGGTTAACTGGTCCGGCGGAAGAATGGCCAGAAAGTGCTCCACCTGTCCCTGCGCGTCCTTGGCCTCGCCGCAGAGCGCGATGGTTCCGTCGGGCCCGGACGAATAGCCGCGAACCAGCAGCCATGTCGCGCCATCAAGGGTAAAGGGCACGGTGCGCAGATAGTTGCCGTGTGCGTCGAAAATATGAAGCGTGGGGGCGAGCGTCGTCTGCCCCTCGATGGCAATGACCGCGCCGTTGCTCCACCGCGGAACCGGAATCGTCCCGTTGGAAAAATTGAAGCCGGATAAGGTGAGGCTGCCGGATGCGGTGAGCGCCGCACCAAAGCCGGGCAGGGATCCGGCGAGCGCGGCGGCGCCCAGCAGCGCCGTCCGGAGGAAAAAGCCGCGGGAGCGACGGTTCATGCCGCACCTCCTCTTCCCGTAATCTGTAACATTGACGCAGGCCGGGAGCAACCCGTGCAGGCCCGCGTCCTACACCGGTTCCTGGGAGACGATTTTCAGCCCGTAGGCTTCGAGGCCGGAGACCCGGCGCGGGTGGTTCGTGAGCAGGCGGATGGTGCGGAGGCCGAGGTCGCAGAGGATCTGCGCGCCGATGCCGGTCTCGTGCGGGGGACGTTTGCCTTGGGCTTCGGCGATGTGGTCCCGCGTGCTGCAGCCGCTCTGGTGCAGATAGACCAGCACGCCCGCGCCTTCCTTCGCGATGCGGCGCAGGGAATTCTCAAGCTGGGTGCGGCATTCGCACTGGGTGGAAGAAAACACGTCGCCGTAGACGCAGCGCGCGTGCATGCGGACGAGCACGTTTTCCCGGCCGGCGAGGTCGCCGTAAACGAGAGCGAGATGGCGCTCCGGCAGCACGTTGCTCGAATAGGTCAGGCAACGGAAATCGCCGAAAGCGGTGGGCAGGCAGCGCTCGTCCTCGCGGACCAGGAATTTTTCGTGCTCAAGCCGATAGCGGATGAGCGAGGCCACCGAGATCATGTGCAAACCGTGGAGGCGGCAGAACTCGATCAGGTCCGGCACGCGCGCCATGGTGCCGTCGTCCTTCATGATTTCGCAGACCACGCCGCCGGGACGCAAGCCGGCGAGGCGAGCCAGGTCGACCGTGGCCTCGGTCTGCCCGGCGCGGACAAGTACGCCGCCTTCGCGCGCGCGCAGTGGGAAGACGTGGCCGGGACGGGCGAGGTCGCGCGGTTTGGCGCCTTCGCGGATCGCCGTGCGGATGGTATGGGCGCGGTCGGAGGCGGAGATGCCGGTGGTAACGCCCTCCGCCGCTTCGATCGATTCGCAGAAAGCGGTGCCGAAGCGGCTGGTGTTGCGGGCCGACATCGGGCGCAGGTCGAGCGCATCGCAGAGCGCGGCGTCGAGCGGCATGCAAATCAGCCCGCGGCCGTAAGTGGCCATGAAGTTGATGATGGCGGGTGTGACTTTTTCGGCGGCGACGGTGAGGTCGCCCTCGTTTTCGCGGTCTTCATCGTCGACGATGACGACCATGCGGCCTTCGCGAAAGTCTTCTATGGCCGCGGGAATGGGGTCGAAAGGCATTGAAACTATTAGGATACCGGGAGCGGGCGGGCGGTGCGTGCGACAATACTCGTTTGACGCTCGTCAAAATCGAAGAAACCGGACCCGCGCGCCCGCGGCTTCCCGAATGGCTTCGCGGCACGCACACCAACTACGCGGCGGTGCATGAGCTGAAACAGGACCTCCGCCGCCTTCGCCTGCACACGGTGTGTGAGTCCGCGCGATGCCCGAACCTGCACGAGTGCTTTTCCCGCGGCGCGGCGACGTTCATGATTCTGGGCAATCTTTGCACCCGGGGCTGTGGCTTCTGCTCGGTACCCAAGGGTTCGCCGCACAAGCAGGCGTTTTCGCTCGATGCCGGCGAACCGGAAAACGTGGCGCGCATGGCGGCGCAGATGAACCTGCGCTACGTGGTGATCACCAGCGTGAACCGCGATGACCTTGACGACGGCGGCTCGAAACATTTTGCGGCCACGGTGCGGGCAGTGAAGAAGGCGCTGCCGCGGGCGCGCGTCGAGGTGCTGACGCCGGATTTCAACGGCGACTACGACGCCGTGGCGCGCGTGCTCGACTCGGGGCCCGACGTGTTCAACCATAACATCGAGTGCGTGCCGCGCCTGTACCGCAAGGTGCGGCCGCAGGCCCGCTACCGCCAGTCGCTCGACGTGCTGAGCTTCGCGCGGCATGCGCGGCCGGAGGCGCTGACGAAATCCGGACTGATGGTGGGCCTCGGCGAACAGCCCGGCGAGGTGAACGAACTGCTGAAGGACCTGCACAGCGCCGGCGTCCAGGTGGCCACCATCGGGCAGTACCTGCAGCCGACGCGCCGCAACCTTCCGGTGGCAGAGTTCATCCGGCCCGCGCGGTTCGCTGCCTGGCGGGACTTCGGCCTCTCGCTTGGTTTCAAGGCCGTCTTCAGCGGGCCGATGGTCCGCAGTTCCTACATGGCCGACCGGGTGAATGAGCAGGCAAACCGCGGTTAACTTCGCCCTGGCGCTGGCCACCGGTGTAATGCTGGTGCTGCTCTATCCGCGCTTCGGCTACACGTTCCTGGCCCCGTTCGCGCTGGCGCCGCTTCTGGTGGCCCTGGCGCGCGAGCAGCGGTGGATCCCGCGCTTCCTGCTCGGCTATTTGGCGGGCGTGGTGTTCTGGGCGGGCGTGTGTTACTGGATCGAAGGCACGCTGGACCAGTACGCCAACATGGGGACGGCGCTGGCGATGCTGGCTTTCGCGCTGTTCGCTATCTTGAAGGCCCTGCATTTCGGCCTGTTTGGACTGCTCGCCGCGGTGTTGATGCAAAGGCCGCTCGCCGCGCTCACCGTGGCCGCGCTGTGGACGGCGATCGAGCGGACCAACGGCCCCTTCGGCTTCGCCTGGCTGACGCTGGGGGACGCGGGAACGTCGATGAGCATGCCGATGCGCCTGGCGCCGGTCACCGGCGTCTATGGCCTGTCGTTCCTGTTCGCGCTGATGGCCATCGTGATCGCGCTCGCCGCGCTGCGCCGGCCGCGCCGCGAGTGGCTCTGGATCGCTCTCGTGGCCCTTCTGCCGCTGCTGCCCGCGCTACCCGCTTCGGTGCATGGAAGCGAACGCGCGCTGCTGGTCCAGCCTAATGTGCCCGAAGACGCCGACTGGTCGCTTGCCAGCGTCCACTCGACCGTCGAGAGTCTGGCGGACATGTCGCTCAAGGCCGCGCAGGCATCCAGCGCGCAGTTGATCGTCTGGCCCGAGGCGCCGCTGCCTCTCTATTTCTATCGCGACACCGGCTCGGCGATGATGATGCAGACGCTGGCCCGCGCCGCGCACGTGCCGGTGCTGTTCGGGACTGTTGGCGAGGCGCCCGGTGGCGGGCCGACGAATTCGGCGATCCTGCTCGACCAATACGGCAACGTGGCCGGCCGCTACGACAAGAATTTCCTGGTGCCGTTCGGCGAATATGTCCCGTCATTTTTCTGGTGGGTCAATCGCGTGACGCAGGAAGCCGGCGACTTTGTTCCCGGCCGCGGCTATCCGGTATTCGGCGAGCAGGGCCACAAACTGGGCGTGTTCATCTGTTACGAATCGGCGTTTCCGTATCTGGTGCGCCGCTTCCCGGCCGCCGGAGCCCAGGCGCTGGTGAACGTGTCGAACGACGGCTACTTCGGCACAAGCGCCGCGCGGCAGCAGCATTTGAAACTGGTGCGGATGCGCGCGGCCGAGAACGCCCGCTGGATTCTCCGCGCGACCAACGACGGGTTAACCACCGTCGTCGACCCCGCCGGCCGCGTCCACGGCATCGCGAAATCCTTCGAGCGCTCGGCCTGGCTGGTCGGCTTCAACTGGCAGAACGGGACCACGTTCTTCACCCGTCATCCCGAGTGGTTCCCGATCGCGTGCGCGCTGATCGCCGCGCTCGGGTTCTTGCCCTGGCGGCGGGCTCAGTTGACGTAGCAGCAGGCGGCCATTTCTTCGGCGGAGAGTTCGTCCGGCGAGACGGTTTTCAGGCCTCGCGGCAGAACGAACAGTGCCGCATTCGGTTCTCCGGGACGGACGTCGACGACTTTTTCCTCGAAAACCATCTCATACCTGTTGGTCTGTTGATCGAGGGTTTCCGCCATGCTACCCAGCTCCGCACAGCCGAGCGCCGGGGCGCGCCAAAGAGTAACTCGATGACGGGGGCCGGCTTGTTGGACGATCTTATAAGTCCGGTAGCCGAGCCGCGTCTCCGAAGTAATCGACGCGACCTGGTTCATGCGTCCGCCGTTGAACTGGACGGCGCAGGACTTCGCCGGGTCCCACCGGTTCCAGGCGCCGGCGGCGCCGGCATTGGCGTTGTGGACCACCGATTCCAGCCCGAGCCGGTCGATGGCGCGCACGGTCGTGCCGCCGGCGAGTTCGAACTTGCGCCATTGGGTGTGGATCGATCCGTCAAGTTTGTAAGTGGTCTGCGATTCGGAAGTCGAGCCATCGGAGCGAACCGCGCGAACCGTCTCGGCATTGAGATACGCGCGGGATAAGTTCGGGCCCGTGACGTAAGCCCGATAAGTGATCTGATACGGAACGGCGGGCTGAGCGCACAGCGGGACGGTCGCGGCCGCGAACAAGAGCGCACAAATTCGCATGGGCCTTGCTCCTCTGTCTGTCAGGATAACTTCTTTCGCGCGAACGGAACAGCGTACGCCGCCGGAGGATTGTGCGACGTCGCCGCCGCGGCCTTGCGGTAATACTCCATCGCCTGCGCCTTGTCGCCGAGCTTCTTGTACGTTTCGCCGATCAGGCACTGGATGAACGGGTCGCGCTGATTGGCCTTTTGCAACTGATCGAGCGCGGCCTTGTAGTCGCCCGTGTAGAAATCGACGTAGCCAACAAGATACGGGAAGAACATCTGCTGCTGGGGGTTCGTGCCTTTATCGAGAATCGCCTTGGCGGAGGCGACGTGACGCCGCGCTTCGGCCGCCTCACCGCGCCGGGCGGCTAGGCGCGCCTGCGCATGCTCCCAGCGGAACTCCCATAAATCCCGCCGGTCCGCGCTGATATTCGGCTCCTGCAATCCCACATCATGGCCGGTCTTGTACCACTTACTCGCCGCGTCGAGGTCGCCCGAGTCGATGCACACGCGCGCGGCTTCATCGGCGATCTCGCCCTGCTGATAGTAATTCTTCTGCCCGGCGTAAATATCGAAGACGCGCTGCTCGTATTCGGCGGTTTTCGCGCAGTTGGCTTCAAACGCATAGGACATCGCCATGGACCGGTTGGCGGCCGCCTTCTCCTCCACTGTCTGGGCCGAGCCGATCGCCTTGGTGAAATACGTCCGCGCCTCAGTTCCCTTCCCCATCAGGTCCAGCACGCTGCCGGCCGCGATGTTGGCGGGGATCGATTCAGGCGAGCCTTTGAGCGTCTCGCGGTACAGAGCGAGCGCGTCGTCAAGTTTGCCTTCCCGCATCAGGCGCTGGCCTTGGCGGATAAACTCGGGGGCAGCAGGGCCTTGGGGCTGAGCAAACGCGGGGACGAGGGCGGCGGCGAGCGAAACAGCAACAGCGAACATGGCCTTCATGCGGCCATCTTACCTCCGCGGAACACTCCTGACAGAACGCTGTCAGGAGCCCTCCGGCAAACTAAAGCCCATGAACAAACCCCTTAGCTGGTTCGAAATTCCCGCCTTGGACCTCTCGCGGGCCAAGGCTTTCTACGAACGGATCCTCGGCGTCACGCTCCAGGAACGCAACATGCTCGACACGCCCCTGGCGGTTTTCCCCTTCGACCGCGCGACGGCGACGGGAGGTTCGTTGATCCAGGGCG
>DAIDIH010000047.1 GCA_027459465.1 Bryobacterales bacterium
CTGGGCAATCCGCCGGGGTTTTTCCGGTCGTTCCTCGACCAGGCGAAGGGGAGCGCGCGAGGTGTGGAGCACTGGTTTAAGAGCCCGGGGAAGATGCGTAGCATCAAGGACTATGTGGAGCCGCGGCTGCCGCTGCATCCGCAGTGGATTGAGGCGGGGTCGAGGTACGACGCGGAGTTGACGGCGCCGGTGAGCATTGCGCCGACGGGGGAAAGGCTGAAAGAGGCGGCGGATGAGGGGGCTGTTCCGCCGGACGGGGCGGTGGTGCGGGCGAGGCTTTTGACGCCGCTCGATTCGGCGAAGGCGAAGTATGGGGACAAGGTGGAGGCGGAGTTGAGCGAGCCGCTGCTCGATGAGGAGGGGCGGGTGCTGCTGCCGGAGGGGACAAAGCTGGACGGGGTGGTGAACCAGGCGCGGCCGGCGAGGAAGCTGGCGCGGGGCGGGGTGCTGCGGTTCAGTATCCGCGACGTCCGGCGGGTGGATGGAGGGCCGGAGGCGATGCAGGGGACGCTGCTTGGGGCGGAGTCGCCGGCGGCAAACGAGGTGAAGATCGACGCCGAGGGAGGTTCGACGGCGGAGGCGGACAGGCACCGGACGCTGGCGACGGTGCTGGCGCTGCGGAGCTTTTTCGATCCGGACGGGGATTCGTTTGTGGTGTCGTCGATGCCGGAGCAGAAGCCGGGGGGAATCGGTTTTCTGGGGATGCTGGCGGCGGTATGTTCGGGCGCGGGGAGTCCGGTGCCGCTGGGGTTCGGGGCGTACAACTTCATGCACGCGCTGTTCACGCACTGGCTGGCGCGGGGGCACGAGGTGGACTATCCGCGGAACACTACGATTGAGCTGCGGCTGGGGCTGAGGTAGAGGGCGCGGTTGATACAATGAGAATGTGCCGAAAGTAACGATTGACGGGAAGACGGTGGAGTTTGAGTCCGGGAAGCTGCCGTATCAGGATCATGGCAAGCCGGAGTCGATTCTGGACGTTTGTTTGAATTTCGGCATTCACCTCGAGCATGCGTGCGGAGGAAGCTGCGCGTGCACGACGTGCCACGTGATTGTGAAGAATGGCGACGGGAATTTGAGCGAGGCCGAAGACGATGAGCTGGATCGTCTGGACATGGCGCCGGGGCTGACGCTTCATTCGCGGCTGGGTTGCCAGGCGGTGGTGACGGGGGATGTGGAAGTGGAGATTCCGTCGTGGAACCGCAATTACGTGAGCGAGGGCGGCGGGTCGATCAACCTGGGCGAGGCGATTCCTCCTCCGCGCAATGTGGTGGGCGCGGCGAAGGATTAGCGCCGCTTCAGCCAGGTATCCAAAAATTTATCTACTAAGTTTTGCGGGAGTTTCGCGCTCACATTGACGGCTGTGTGATCGCGGTTGACTTCGATGGCGTCGAAGACTTTGAGCAGGTCCGGCTGGTTGTCGGGGGTGCTGAGGCGGCCCATGCCGATGAGGCCGCGGAGGGCGTCGCGGACGCGGCGGGCGTCGTCTTCGGCGTCGCAGGTGACCTGGGCTTCGAGGTGGAGTCCGGTGCGGAGGTCGAGGCCGAGGGCGAGGCCGTTGACGCCGCGGACCATTTCGAGGATGTTGCCGAGGGTGCTGCCCTGGGGTGCCTTCGCGGCGAGGGCGGCGGGGCGGCCGATATCGGCGAGCCAGAACTGGCTGCCTTCGGGGACGACGTTGAGCTTGTCGCGAAAGGCATCGGGGATGCCGTGTTCGCCGTCCTGCGCGGCGATGAGCTGCTTGACGGCGTCGGTGGGGCCGGCGGCGGCGAAGCGAGAGCGGGGAAACCAGACGGCGCTTGTGCCGGCGGAGTAGAGGGTGCGGCCGTGGAAGTCCGAGCGGACGGCGCCGTTGGAGGCGAGGTGCTGCTGGACGGCGTTGTTATCCCAGCGGCCATCGGCGAGGACGACGGCGGTTTTGCCGTCCGAGCAGGTGAGGACCTCGTGGACGTCTTTGCGGGGGTCGATGCCGGTGAGGCGGGTGAGGGAGTCGAGGCCGTCGGCGCCGGCGACGCGGATGGCGCGCTGGTAGAAGGCGGTGTTGCGAAGGGAGTCGATGTCGGCGCCGGCGAGCATGGTGGTGTTGCCGGGGACGAGGGACTGCAGGGACGGGTCAATGCGGATGGCGCCGATGCGTCCGCTGTCGCAGGCGGCCAGCGTAAGGGCGAAGAGCGCGGCGAGCGCGGCGGCGAAAGGCCGCATTAAAAATCGCGCCTCGCGAAGACGATGAGGGCGGTGGTGAGCATGACGAGGCCGAAGGCGGCGGAGGTCCAGAGCGGCTCGAGGCTGCCGAAGGAGCGGTCGCGAATGGTGGCGAGCGTCGAGAAGCCGACATCGAAGACGCGCGGCGTGGAGAGGTAGAGCGCTTTCCACAGATCGCGCGACCATTCGGAAGAAAGAAGCTTCCGGGCGAGTTTTTCCTGCGCCAGGATGGGGCTGATGATCATGAGCGCGACGGGGACCATTACCGCCAGCGCCGTGCTCTCCCAGAGAACGCCAACCAGAGCCACCACGGCGAGAAGCACGGAGAAGATGAAGACCGTGGTGGGAATCGCGATGAGAAATGAGACAGGCCAGAGGCCCGTTTTCCAGCCGAAGATCGTCCATACGCCTAGTACAAGAAAGATGGTGTTTGCGCCTACCACGAGCAGATTGCCGAGGTACCGGCCGAGCAGGATGCGGATGCGGGAGACCGGTTTGGAGAGCAAAAGCTCGATGCGGCCGGGTTCGAGAAGGCTTGGAATGAGGCCGGCCGAGGCGAAGACCGCGAGAAACATACCCCATGTGTATAAGAACACAGCGACGAAGCCATAGACACCTTGGATGAGACGGTGGACGTCGGCGACGGGGCCGGCGTTGCGCCCGAACAGTGAGACGGTGGCGGTGGCTCCTGCGACTACGTCGATTTTCATCACGAAGAGGAAAAACGTGATGAGGAGGGCGGAGAGGCCGAAGAGGCCCCAGAAGATTTTGCGGGCGAGGGCTTCGCGAAAGGTGTCGGTGAGGAGGGCGAGGGTGGCGCGGGCGTTCATGACTTCGCTCCTGCTTCTGGAAGGTCGCGCACAACGGAGCCGGCCGGCGGTGCAGGCAGAGCCGGTTCGTGGGCCGTTTGCTCGACGCCGGTAGCGGCCCTGTGCGCTTCCACGGTGCGGACGAAGACGTCTTCGAGGGTGCTGGTGGTTTGGGTGAGGCTTTCGATGGGGCAGCGTTCGGCGCGGAGGAGGTCGAGGGCGGAGTTGGCTTCGTCGCGATCGGGAAATTGGAAATCGACGTGGCCGTTTTTGGCGGCGACGGCGGAGGCGCGGGCGGTGAGGGTTTCGCGGAGGCGGTCGGGGACATCGGAGGCGGTGAGGCGGTAGCCTTTGCCGGCGGTAAGGGCTTTGACGACGCCGGTGAGGGCGACGCGGCCGCGGTGGAGGATGGCGACTTCGCGGCAGAACAATTCGACTTCGACGAGGAGGTGGGAGTTGAGGAAGATGGTTGTGCCGCGCCGTTCGAGTTCGGAGAGGATTTCGCGGATGTGGCGGCGGCCGACGGGGTCGACGCCGTCGGAGGGTTCGTCGAGGATGAGGAGGTCGGGGGTGTGGAGCATGGCCTGGGCGAGGCCGAGGCGCTGGAGCATGCCTTTGGAATACTTGCCGATGCGCATCGAGTCCCAGCCGGAGAGGCCGACGCGTTCGAACATATCGGGGATGCGGCGGCGGCGTTCCCCGGACGGGATGCCGCTCAAGGCGGCGTAGAAATCGAGCATGCCATAGCCGGTGAAGTAGGTGGGGAAGCGATGGTTTTCGGGGAGGTAGCCGACGGGGCGGCGGGCTTCGGGGGTGCGCGCGTCGCGGCCGAAGATGCGGGCGATGCCTGCGGTGGGGTGGACGGCGGAGAGGAGCATTTTGACGAAGGTGGTCTTCCCCGCCCCGTTGGGTCCGAGGAGGCCGAAGGAGGTTCCGCGGGGGACGGTGAGGGAGATGCGGTCGACGGCAGCGACTTCGCGGGGGGCGAGGTGGGGGAAGCGGCGGACGCGGAAGATTTTCGTGAGGTTTTCGGTTTCGATTGAAACGTCCATCGCGGGGGTTCTTAATTTGAGGATACGAGGCGGAGGCGGGGTTTGTTCCGCGGGGGGTGGAAAGCGGGTGGGTCGCGTTACGCTAAAGACTTCGACTATGACCGAAACAAACCCTCTTTTGGAGATGCAGTTCCGGATTCCGTTTGACCGGGTGCGGGCGGAGCATGTGGAGCCGGCGATTGGGAAGTTGATTGAAGACGCGCGGGCGGCGGTGGATGGAATCGCGGGGCGGGAGGGTCATAATTACGCCAACACGCTGGGGGCGCTGGATGCGGCGACGGAGCCGCTCGAGTATGCGGCGGGGATCGTGCGGCATCTGGAGTCGGTGGCGACAACGCCGGCGCTGCGGGCGGCGCACAATGCGGTGGAGCCGGCGATCGCTTCGTTTTTCGCGGGGATTCCACTGAATGAACCGCTGTGGAAGGCGGTGAAGGCGTGCGCGGAATCGGAGGAAGCCGGGACGCTCGATCCGGTGCGGAAGCGGTTTCTGGATAAGACGGTGGACAGCTTCAAGCGGCACGGGGCGCTGCTCGATGAAGCGGGGAAAAAGCGCCTGGAGGCGATGGACGTCGAGCTGACGCAGCTTACGACAAAGTTTGCCGAAAATGTTTTGGATGCGACGAACGAGTTCGAGCTGATTGTGACGGACGAGGCGGACCTGGCGGGGCTGCCGGAGAGCGCGCGGGCGGCGGCGCGGGCGGCGGCGGCGGCGAAGGGGAAAGCGGGCTGGCGATTTTCGCTGCAGGCGCCGAGTTATCTGGCGGTGATGACGTACCTGGACAAGCGGGAGATCCGGGAGACGGTTTGGCGGGCGTACAACCAGCGGGCGACGTCGGGCGAGCGGAACAACTGGCCGAGGATCGCGCGGATTCTGGAGTTGCGGCGGGAGAAGGCGGCGCTGCTGGGGTATGCAGATTTCGCGGACCTGGTGCTCGAAGACCGGATGGCGCACCGGGGCGAGAAGGCGGAAGCGTTTTTAGAAGACCTGGCGCGGAAGACGCAGGCGCGGTTCGAGGCGGAGAACGCTGAGTTGCGCGAGTTCGCGGGCATTGAGATGCAGCCGTGGGACGTGGGCTACTGGGCGGAGAAACTGCGCAAGAAGCTATACGACTTCGACGAAGAAGAACTGCGGCCGTATTTTCCGGTGGACCGGGTGATCGCGGGGTTGTTCGAGATCGCGACGAGGCTGTACGGCATACGGGTGGTGGAAGAGCAGGGCGTGCCGGCGTGGGATGCGAACGTGCGGACGTACCGCGTGGAGGATCCGGAGAGCGGGAAACTGCGGGCTCTGTTTTATGCCGACTGGTTTCCGCGGGACAACAAGCGGGGCGGGGCGTGGATGGATTCGCTGATCACGGGCGGCCCGGCGAGCCGGTTGGGCGAAGCGCACGTGGGGCTGATCTGCGGGAACCTGACGCCGCCGGTGGACGGCAAGCCGGCGCTGCTGACGCACCGCGAGGTGGAGACGATATTTCACGAGTTCGGGCACCTGATGCACCATTGCCTGAGCCGGGTGCCGATCCGGAGCCTGGCGGGGACGAACGTGGCGTGGGATTTTGTCGAGCTGCCGAGCCAGATCATGGAGAACTGGACGTGGGAGCGCGAGGCTCTGGACTTGTTCGCGCGGCATTACGAGACGGGCGCGGCGATTCCGGAAGAGCTGTTCACCAAGATGAAGCGGGCGAAGAATTTCCGGGCGGCGAACGCGCAGATGCGGCAGTTAGGATTCGGAATGGTGGATCTGGCGCTGCACCGGCATTACTCGCCGGAGCGGGACGGCGACGTGATGAGTTACGCGCGGAACATACTGGCGCGGTTCACGCCGGCGCCGCTGCCGGATAACTACGGGATGTTAGCGGGATTTACTCACTTATTCGCGAGCCCGGTGGGTTATGGGGCCGGTTACTACTCGTATAAGTGGGCGGAGGTGCTGGACGCGGACGCTTTCAGCCGGTTCCGGAGGGAAGGGATCTTCAACGGAGAGACGGGTGCTTCGTTCCGCGATAACATCCTCGCCAAAGGCGACAGCGCGGACCCGGCGGGACTGTTCCGCGCGTTCATGGGCCGGGATCCGGACCCGAACGCATTGCTCGAGCGGAGCGGGCTGCTGGCGGGGTAGAGGCGCCCAATAAGGGCGGGGCCCCGCGTGCACTCGCGGGCGGGTGGAGCTATAGTATCCGCAGCTTGGGTCCGGGGAGAAGATTCCCGGCGGAAAGGGCAAGCAAATGCGGAACATGTTGACGCGGATCGCCATCGGTGTCGCGATGGCGGCAGTCGGAGTGTATGCGGCGGACAACTCGCTCGGAACGTGGACGCTGAACATGGAGAAATCGAAGTTCAGCCCCTCCGCTCCGGTGAAGAGTCTCACTAGTACACGGGAAGCATCGGAGGGCGGGGTGAAGGTAACTACGACGGGAGAGCGGGCCGATGGGGCAGCGATTGAGTCGAGCTACACCGCAAAGTACGATGGCAGCGAATCGCCAGTGACCGGAGCCCCGTTTGACACCATCTCGATCAAACGGGTAAATGCGAATACGTTCACTCTCAGCGAGAGGAAGAAGGATGGAAAGTTAAGCCTCCGAGGGCGGAGCGTCGTCTCGAAGGATGGCAAGACAATGACGAACACGCTCCGAGGTACGAACGAGGATGGCAAAGCGTACAGCGCCACGATGGTTTGGGAGAAGCAGTAAAGGCGAGTCAGCGGACGATGCGGTAGGCGACGATTTCGGGGTCGCTGGCGGCGTCGCCGACGGTGGTGGATTTCAGGAGCACTTCGAAGTAAGGCAGTTGGCCGCCGCCGGACTCGCGGATGAGGTTATCGAGGAACCGGCCGGAGAGGCGTTCGTTGGTGACGAACTCGGCGGAGACTTCGTGGATGGCGCCGGAGGTTCCGAAGATAATGAGGACGCTGCCGCGGCGGTTGAGGCCGGGGACGAAGGCGACGCCGCCATATTCGGTGCGGGTGGGGCCGGAGAAAGAGGAGTGGTACTCGCTCTGTTCGCCGTTGCGGGGATTGAGGTTCACGCAGTAGGTGCCGCCTTCGCCATAGTTGCGGCGGTAGCGGAAGTTGAGGCCGCGATCGAATAGTTCGACCCAGGGATCGGCGGGGCGGGCGCCCATGAGGATGGCGTTGGCGCCGACGAAATCGCGGAGGCGGAAGTCGCGCGGGGGGCGGATCTGCATGTGCTCGGCGAAGAAGGAGCCGAGGCGGGCGATGCGGGCGACGTTCGAGAGGCTGGACATATCGGTGAGGTAGTAGCTGGCGAAGTCCAACTCAGCGGGGACGACGCGGGTCTGGGCGCCGGCGTCATGAACAAGTTGGGCGTAGCCGGGGGAGATGTATTCGCTCAAGGGGATGCGGCGGCGGTAGCGGTCCTCGGTGATGAGGTGGGTGTGGTCGGTGGCGACGACGAGGGTGGGCACGTCGGGCTGGAAGAGGCGGCTCCAGAAGGACCCGAAGGCGGTTTTGGGCGAGAGGCCGGCCGCTGCGGTCGCGGCGGCCGTTGAGCGGAGGGCGAGCCAGAGGCAGCAGGCGGCGAGAAGGACGACGAGGGCGCAGAGCACGAGGACGGGACGGGAGGTATGGCGGGAGGAAGGCGGCTCGGCGGCTTGGGCGGGGGCTTGTTCGCGCGGGTGGAATTCGGGGACGTAAGAGCCTTTGGGAATGACGACGATGTCGGGTTCGAGGCGGCCATCGTTGGCGAAGTAACTTTCGAGTTTCAGGCGAAGTTGGCGGGCCTGGGAGCGGACGATGTTGTTTTCGCTCGAGTCGTAATTCGGGGCGCAGCCGAACACCTGGACGCCGATCTGTTGTTCGGTGGCGGCTTCGGGTTCGTGGCGGAGAGCGCACTGTGTAACGTAGAGGAGAAACGCACGGAGGCGGGCGCTTTTTTTGAACGTGGGGCTGGAAACAATGCGTTGCACGAGGAGCCAGCGTGGATCCAGGGGCGACGCGACCGTCTCGGGACGGTCCTGTAAGTCGTTGATCTGTTTGGGGGACGGGGGTGATTTCACGGGTGACTGCACGGTCAAACCCCTTTCCGATCGCGAGACTGCCTGTTAATCTATCACAACACCGTTACGGAAACGGACGGTTTTACTCATGGCCAACCAATCTTTGGATAGAAGGCAGTTCTTATACTCGGCGGCGGGCACGCTGTCGGCGAATGCGGCGGTGGAGGCGGCTTCGAACCGTCCTCCGAACGTGATTCTGATTGTGTGTGACGACCTCGGTTACGGCGACACGACGCCGTACGGAGGTCCGATACCGACTCCGAACCTGGCGCGGATGGCGCAGGAGGGAGTGCGGTGCACGAACTACGTGACGGCGGGTCCGGTGTGTTCGGCCTCGCGCGCCGGGTACATGACGGGGCGGTACGGGCAGCGGATGGGCGTGCTGGACGTATTCTTCCCGCACGCGACGAGCGGCATGGACCTGTCGGAGACGACGATGGCGAACATGCTGAAGGACCGCGGGTACCGGACGATGTGCATCGGGAAGTGGCACCTGGGCGACGCGCCGCAGTATCTGCCGACGAACCGGGGCTTTGATGAATACCTGGGCATTCCGTACTCGGTGGACATGCATCCGCGGGTGATGATGCATAACCTGCAGGTGATCGAGCAGGAGGCGCCGCTCGACACGCTGACCGAGCGGTACACCGAGCGGGCGGTGCAGTTCATTGAGGAGGCGAAGAAGTCGCCGTTCTTTTTGTATTTGCCGCACTCGATGCCGCATATTCCGCAGGGGGCTTCGGCGCGATTCCGGGGCAAGAGCGAGCAGGGGCTGTATGGGGACGTGGTGCGGGAGATCGACTGGAGCGTGGGCGAGATTCTGGCGGCGGTGAAGAAGCAGGGGCTGGACTCGAAGACTCTGGTGATGTTTTCCTCCGACCACGGGCCTTGGTATCAGGGGAGCCCGGGGCGGTTGCGGGGGCGGAAGGGTTCGACGTACGAAGGCGGGATGAGGGTGGCGTTTTACGCGCGGATGCCGGGACGGCTGCCGGCGGGGCGGGTGTACGACGGGCTGATGTCGTCGATGGACATTTTCCCGACGGTGGCAAAGTTGTGCGAAGCGAAGCTGCCGGAAAAGAAACTGGACGGCGTGGATGCCTGGCCGTTGCTGACGGGGAAAACGTCGAACCTGGAGCGCGAGGGGATTCTGTATTTCATGAGCAAGAACCTGCAGTGCGTCCGGCACGGCAGGTGGAAGCTGCGGGCGGCGAATTTCAACTCGCCGATTTACACACCGCCGCCTAAGGACGGGCGGATGAACATCGCGCTGAGCCATGCGGAGTTGTACGACCTGGAGACGGACCAGGATGAGAGTTACGATGTCGCGCCGGAGCATCCGGAGATCGTCAAGGAGATGCAGGCGCGGCTGGAGCGGATGATGACGGATTTTCCGGAATCCATCCGGCAGGCATGGGAGGAGACGAAGGCGCGGCACGACGCGGAGACGAGGTCGGCGGCGCCGCCGCGGCTGGGATAGGAGGGGGCTGACATGGAGAGACGGAGAAGTACGACGCTACCGGTGTGCGCGGGCGCGCTGCTGTTGCTGGCGGGGGCGTTGCCGCTGGCGGCGCAGACGGCGACGGTGCAGGGGCGGATCACGGATCCGACCGGCGCTGTGGTGCCTGGCGCGAAGATCACGATCACGAACGCGAAGAGCGGGGTGAAAAGCACGACCACGAGCAACACGCAGGGGGCGTATTCGATGCCATTCCTGCAGCCGGGCACGTACGACATTCTGGTGACGAGCCAGGGGTTCAAGCCGGCGCTGCGTTCGGGCGTGGCGCTGGACGTGGACCAGACGGCGGGGATCGACTTCGCGCTGCAGGTTGGCGAGGCGAGCCAGACGGTGGAGGTGCAGGGCGGCGCGCCCTTGCTGCAGACCGAGACGGCGTCGTTGGGGCAGACGATCGACAACAAGACGGTGTTCACCCTGCCGCTGAACGGGCGCGATTATACGCAGCTTGTGACGCTCGGTGCGGGCGCGGTGCAGAACACGTACTCGCGGGCGAAGAACGGGTTCAGCCTGAACGGGAGCGAGACGTTTCAGAACACGATGCTGCTGGACGGCATCGACAACAACAACTATATTCTCGGCGCCGATTCGGCCAACGTGAATGCGCTGACGCCTTCGGTGGACGCGATTCAGCAGTTCAAGGTGGAGACGTCGAATTACAGCGCGCAGTACGGGCGGTCGGCGGGCGGCGTGGTGAGCGTGTCGATTAAGAGCGGGACAAACCAGTTTCACGGGGACGCGTTCGAGTTTTTGCGGAACGACGCACTGGACGCCAACGATTTCTTCGCCAACCGCACCGGCCTTGCGCGGCCGCCGCTGAGGAGAAACCAGTTTGGGGGCACGGTTGGCGGGCCGGTGATCAAGAACCGGAGCTTTTTCTTTCTGAGTTACCAGGGAACGCGGCAGACGAGTTCGAACTCGGGCGCGACGACGGTGCCGACGCCGGCGATGGTGGGCGGCAACTTCGGGTCGAAGGCGATTTACGATCCGTTCAGCCTGAGCGGCGGCGTGCGGGCGCCGTTTCCGAATAACGTGATTCCGGCGAGTCTGTTCGATCCATCGGGGGCGAAGCTGGCGGGGTTGTATCCGGCGCCGAACCTGCCGGGGCTGGTGAATAACTACGCGTACAACCAAACGGAGTTGAATAACGGAGACGAATTGGATTCGCGATTCGACGAACAGTTGACGAACAACGACACGATGTTTGTGCGCTACAGCCGGGGGACGGGGGAGATCGACCAGGGGCCGGTGTTTCCGGGGCCAGGACACGGCGGCAGCGGGTTCGGACAGTATCCGATCGACCAGCCGCTGCTGGCTTACTCGATTGTTGCGAGCGAGACGCATATTTTCGGGCCGGCGCTGGTGAACGAGTTTCATATCGGGTACACGCACAACGAGTCGAACCAGCTTTCGCCGGCGGCGTCGCCGCTGTTTCAGCAGTTCGGCATTAACGGGATTCCTCCGCTGGCGGGTCTGGACGGGCTGCCGCAGATCTCGATGACGGCGTTTTCCGCCCTCGGCGACCGGACGTTCGCGCCAAACCCGAAACTGGTGCAGGTGGGGCAGTTGAACGACACGATGTCGTGGATCCACGGCAACCACACGGTGACGTACGGCGGGCAGGTGCTGCTGAGCCACGATTTTGCGGGCACGTCGAACGGCGCGCGCGGGTCGCTGAGCTTCGACGGGCAGTTTACGAGCCAGGTTCCGGGCAAGGGCGCGGGGTCGGCGCTGGCGGATCTGCTGTTGGGGCAGACGAACACGGCGGGCCTGACGACGCCGCTGGTGGGAAGGCTGCGGGACAGCTATTACGGGCTGTTTATTAACGACAGTTGGCGGGTGAATCCGAAGCTGACGCTGAATTTCGGCGTCCGGTACGATCTGCAGACGCCGCTGTGGGAGCGGGACAACCGGATGGCGAGCTTCGATTTCTTCCCGGGGAGTCCGGGATATGGAACGCTGATC
>DAIDIH010000048.1 GCA_027459465.1 Bryobacterales bacterium
GCCGGCGGCGGTGCGCACGCCGATGTTCCACGCCTTGGTGCGGCCGAAGTTGCGCGGCATGCGGAGGAAGGTGGCGGCGGGAAACTCGGAATCGAGTTCGGCGCTGCCGTCGTGCGAGCCGCGGTCGACGACGAGAATTTCCAACGTTTCGCGATTTGCCGAGGCTTCGAGCGCCTTCAGACAGCGCCGCAACTCGTCCTTCTGATTGAGGACGGTGACAAGCGCGGTGACGCGCGGCGTAATCGGGGCGGGGGATTCGTCCATGCGAACTCTCAAGAATAGCGCAGCCGTCCGGCCCGCTCACTTCCGCCAGGGTGCGGCTCGGCTATGCTTGAAAACGTGACGCCCGCGCCGCCCTTGAGCCGCATGAAGCAGCTTGTTGAAGCGCTGATCGAACTCGAAGACCGTTTGCGGCAGGGAGGCGGCGCGAAGAAAATCGGCAAACAGCACCGCGAGGGGAAGCTGACGGCGCGGGAGCGGATCGCGCAGTTGATCGACGTCGGGACGATGTTTTTGGAGACCGGCCTGCTGGTGGCGCACGACCAGTACGACGGCCAGGCGCCGGGTGCGGGCGTGGTCACGGGCGTGGGCAAGATCGAAGGACGCATGGCGGTGATCGTCGCCAACGATGCGACGGTGAAGGCGGGCGCGTGGTGGCCGGAGACGATCCAGAAGATGCTGCGCGCGCAGGAAATCGCGATGCGCAACCGGCTGCCGATCGTGTACCTGGTGGACTCGGCGGGCGTGAATCTGCCGCTGCAGGACGGCATTTTTCCCGGCCAGTACGGCGCGGCGCGGATTTTTTACTACAACTCGTTGATGCGCCGGCGGCTGAAGGTGCCGCAGTTCGCCGCGGTGATGGGGCCGTGCATCGCCGGCGGCGCGTATCTGCCGGCGCTGAGCGATGTGATCTTCATGGTGGAGAAGACGAGCTTCATGGGGCTGGGCGGTCCGAACCTGGTGAAGGGCGCGGTGGGCCAGAGCGTGGATGCCGAGACGC
Organism: Bryobacterales bacterium; assembly: GCA_027459465.1. Taxonomy (GTDB): domain Bacteria; phylum Acidobacteriota; class Terriglobia; order Bryobacterales; family Bryobacteraceae; genus JAJYKC01. Next base: position 1,001 of record DAIDIH010000048.1, read on the forward strand.
TGGGCGGGGCGCAGCTACACACGGCCACCAGCGGCGTGGCGCATTTCAAAGCCGCCGATGACGCCTCGTGCCTAAAGCTCATCCGGCAGCAGTTTCGCGAGCTGAGCGAAGCCCCGCCGGCGCCCAAAGGAACGCCGCCCGCGCTTTCGGCCGAAGGGCTGTACGACCTGATGCCGGCGGATCATCGCCTGCCTTATCCGGTGGAAGAAGTGATCCGGCGCATCTTCGACCGCGAAGGGTATCTCGAATTTCAGCCCGAGCACGCGCCGGAGTTGCTGTGCGCGCACGCGCGGTTGGCAGGCTATCCGGTGGCTCTGTTGGCCAACCGGCGCGGGTTCTTGAAGACCACGGAGGGGCCGCGGATCGGCGGGATCGTCTACACCCAGTCGGCGCGGAAGGCGGCGTATTTTGTCGAGAACGCCGAGCGGCGCGGCGCTCCCCTCATTTATCTACAGGACGTTTCGGGCTTCATGGTCGGCGTTGAGGCCGAGAGCGGAGGCATCATTCGCGCCGGCGCGGAGATGGTGGAGTCGATGGCGTGCGCCACCGTGCCGAAGATCGTGCTGACGCTGAATCACGCCAGCGGCGCGGGCTATTATGCGATGTCCGGCCAGGGGTTCGATCCGAACTTCACGTTCGGCTGGCCGACGGCGCGGATCGGCGTGATGGAGGGCGACTCGGCGGTGCAGGCGATTCACGGCCCGGAACTCGACAAGCTGCGCACGGCCGGCGAGGCTGTGCCGCCGGCGCTCGAAGAGCGGATCGCGGAAACGCGCGCGGCCTATGAGCGGTGGCTCGATGCGTTTCACGCGGCTTCCCGTGGCCACGTGGACGCGCTCATCGATCCGTTGGAGACGCGCCGCGTGCTGGCGTTCGCGCTCGAAGCCGCGCTCGTGTCGCGCCACCGTGAGAACCTGATTCTGGAAACCTTATGATTCGCATCGCCAACGGCCAGGGCTTTTGGGGCGACTGGCTGGAAGCACCGGTACGGCTGGTCGAGCAGGGCCCGCTCGATTATCTTGCGCTCGACTATCTGGCGGAGATCACGATGTCGATCCTGCAGAAGCAGAAGGAGGCCGACGCGAAACTGGGCTACGCGCGCGACTTTCCGCCGCTGATCGGGCGGATCGCCGCGAGGTTGAAGGAGCGCGGCGTACGCGTGATCGCCAACGCGGGCGGCGTGAATCCGCCGGCGTGCGCGCGGGAAGTACGAAGGCTCGCGCGGCAACTCAAGGTGGCCGTGGTCACGGGCGACGATATTTTTCCGCAGTTGGATGAGTTGCTCGCGCAGGGGCACGAGTTGCGGAACATGGAGACCGGCGAGCCGCTGCCGGCGATCCGGGGGAAGATTCTGAGTGCGAACGCATACCTCGGCGCGGCGCCGCTGGTGGAGGCGTTGGCGACGGGGGCCGACGTCGTGATCGCGGGCCGGTCGACCGACACGGCATTGACGCTGGCGCCGATGGTGCATCGGTTCTCCTGGGCCTGGGACGACTGGAACCGGCTGGCCGCGGGCGTGATCGCCGGGCACATCATCGAGTGCGGGGCGCAGTCCACCGGCGGCAACTGCATCGCGGGCTGGCAGACGATTCCGGATTTCGCCAACATCGGCTATCCGATTGTCGAGGCCGAGCCGGACGGAACGTTCGTGGTGACCAAGCATCACGGCACGGGCGGGCGGGTATCGCTCGAGACGGTGAAGGAACAGCTTCTCTACGAACTGGGCGATCCGAAGAACTACATCACGCCGGACTGCGTGGCGGATTTCACCTCGATCCGGCTTTCGGGGGATGGGGAGGACCGTGTGCGCGTGACGGGCATTCAAGGCCGTTCGCGGACGCCGATGCTGAAGGTTTCGATCGCGTATCTGCACGGGTGGAAGGCGGTCGGGACGCTGGTCTACAGCGCGCCGCAGGCCGTGGAGAAGGCGGAGGCGGCGGGGCGGATCGTGCGGGAGCGGCTGGAGCAGTTGGGGCTGAAGTTTGACGAAGTGCATACGGAGCTTTTCGGCTACAACGCCTGTCACGGGCCGGCGGCGCCGGCGAATCCGAATCCGCCGGAGGTGATGCTGCGCATCGGCGTGCGAGGGCCGGAGCGCGCGGCGGTGGACCGGTTCACGCGCGAGTTGATTCCGCTGGTGCTGAGCGGGCCGCCGACGGCGACGGGGTTTGGCGAGGGGAAACCGAGTGTGCGGGAGGTGGTCGCCTACTGGCCGGCGCTGATTCCGAGAGAAGTGATCCGCACCAACGTCGAGGTGATCGAATGAAGATCCCGCTTTCGCGCATTGCGCACGCCCGTTCGGGGGACAAGGGCGACACGTCAAACGTGGGCGTGATCGCGTATGAAGAGCGGCACTACCGGATTCTGGTCCGCGAAGTGACGCCGGAGCGGGTGAAGGCGCACTTCGGCGGCCTGGTGAAGGGCGAGGTGGAGCGGTTCGAGTTGCCGAACCTCGGTGCGCTGAATTTTCTTCTGCACGAAGCGCTGGGCGGAGGCGGGACACTGAGCTTGCGGATCGATGCGCAGGGCAAGACGCTCGGCGCGGGGCTGCTGTCGCTGGAGATCGAAGCCTCCGAGCAGGAGTTGGCCTGATGCTCCGGCGGAGATTCTCGTCGGTATGGCTTATCTGAACCAGGATCTACAATTCGACGAGGTCCGCTGGTCCACCGATGGGAAGTCAAGCTACGACGCGCGATTGTCCTTTGCCGGCGAACCGCGCAAGGTTCTCCTTCCAGCGGGCAGGCAGCTCTACCGGTTGGTGCCGCTTTTCGGAGGGAATCCGTTCGAGAGCCCCTGGTGGATGCCAGAGGAAACATTTGAGTCAATGATCGGTGTGAACCAACGGGCCGCTCACGGCGGTGGAGCGCAACTTCGGAATCTGATAGTGGAGGGGTTGTCGCTTCCTTCGAATAATCAGCTTTCCGTGGTTGTTGTCAAGCTTGATAAGCCAGTATTCGCCTGGCAGGGCTTGGCTAGCCAGTTGAGGGTGCGGGACGGCAAGGAGCGGCCAGGAGGACTGGCGCAGATCTACCTGCCTCGGCTCGGAGAGCGCGGCGAGCCGGGTTGGAGTCCGTATGCACATCTGGTCAGGACCTACTGGCTTAAGTTTGCGGCGCACGGAAGCGTGCGCTAACAACAATTCAGGCTAACTGTGGCGTTGAATCGCGGTGTAACGAATCGGGTGAATTGGGTGCTGGACAACTGTCTGCCGCCGGTGGTGCGGGATGCGCCGGCGTTGATGCGCCCGCTGATGCGGATGGTGTTGGGGCCACTGTACAACGATTATGTGCGGTTCAAGGAGCAGGCGGCGGGGATGAGCGCGGCCGAGTACCGCGCGGTGTACCGGCGGCTGCACGAGACGTTTCTGGCGCGGGAGACGGATTTAAGCCCCGCCTGCGTGGAGGCGATCCGGAGGGAGACGATTGGCCCGGCGGTGCTCGATGCGGGATGCGGGCGAGGATATCTGAGCCGCGTGCTTGCGGGAGATGGGCTGAGGGTGACGGCGACCGACATCGCGCCGGCGGCGGGGGCGGGGAAGTATTTTGCGGTGGCGGCCGATATTGAGAGCCTGCCGTTTGCGGCGCGGTCGTTCGATACGGTGATTTCGACGCATACGCTCGAGCACGTGCTGAATGCCGGAGTGGCGCTGGCCGAGTTGCGGCGCCTGGCGCGGCGGCGGCTGATCCTGGTGGTGCCGCGGCAGCGGCCCTACCGGTTCACGTTCGACCTGCACCTCAATTACTTCCCGTACGCCTGGAGCCTGCGGAATTTCCTGGGGAACCCGAAGGCGCGGATCGAAGTCATCGACAACGATCTGTTCGCGGTGGAAGACCTGGACTAGAAGCCTTCCTTTCCCCTACTTCACGCGCCAGGGGCTGACATTGCGCCAGGACGCAAGCTGGGATTCCACCCACGCGAGGGTTTTGGTGTTGTGACAGTCGAGGCACGGGTTCGGGATGTTGTAGTCGCGCGTCATCGAAGGCGTCACAAAGCGGAAGGTATGGCCGTGGATGTTGACGTGCGCGATCTCGGGGGCGATGCGCGGCATGTGGCAGTTGACGCAGAGGCTGCCCGACGTTCCCGTGCGATGGTGGGTGTGGGCTTCGAGGGTTCCGCGCGGGCCGTTGGGCGATTGCGGACCGTGGCACTCCAGGCACAGCGCGTTGCCGGGCTTGAGGGTGTCGGCGGGGTTTGCCGTGCCGTGGACGTCGTGGCAGGAAAAGCAGGTCACGCCGCGGCGGTACATCAGGCTTTGCACGAAGTCGTTGCCCTGCATGCGGTTCTTGCGGGCTTCGCCGTCGGGGTAGTGGGTGAAGGTGGTCTGGCCGAGTTTGTGCTCTTCGAGGTCCCAGATATCGGCCAAGCGGGCGCCCGGAGTGAAGCCAACGGCCCAGTCGTAATAGACGTTTTTGATGGGATTTGCTTTCGGGCGGCCCTGCGAGTGGCACTGGATGCAGACGTCGTTGGCGGCGACGAAATCGAGGCGGGAGGGGTTGACGATGTTGGCCGGGGAGGGTTGGCGGACGTGGTCGCTGCCCGGGCCGTGGCAGCGTTCACAGCCGACGTTCCATTCGGTGACCTGCCCGGTGGCGATGTTGTAGTTCACCGAATGGCAGCCGTCGCAGAGGGGACCGGTGGGGCGGTCCTTGTTGTCTTCGGGGTAGTAGGCGTACCACCAGTCGTTGTCTTTGCCGACGTGGTACGGCCGCCAGACGCGGTTCTGGATGTCCCACTGGGCTGGGAGGACGTAGTAGGTGTTGCCGCGGAGGGCGAAGTACCTTTGTTTCCACTTACTGCCGTAGACGAAGGCGACATCGGAAAGCCGGAAAGTGACGAGCGGGTTGGGTTTCGTGAAATCCCCCAAGACCGCTTCCGGGTGAAGGCGTGGGTCCACGACGACGTTTGCCATGCGGGTGCGGCGCCACCGCTCGTAAACGGAGGCGTGGCAGGGTTTGCAGGACTGGGAACCGACGTAGGTAGCGGCGCCGGATGCCGGGACCGCGGCGGCGGCAAGCAGGAGGGTAGCCATCTTCATGGGAGTTCCTCGATGAGACGTTCGATGCCGGATTCGGGGATGTAGAAATGCGGGGAGACGCGGAGCCAGCCGCGGCGGTTGGCGACGGCGATGCCTTGTTTGTGGAGACGGGCGACGAGCGTTCCGGTATCGACGCCGGATTTTCTGAAGCTGACGATGCCGGAGCCGGTTTCCGGGGTTCGCGGGGTCATGAGTTCGTAGCCGCGCCCGGCGGCGCCGGCGGCGACGCGCGCCGCGAGAGCCTCGACGCGCGGGGTGATGTTGTCGATTCCGATGTCGAGCAGGAAGCCGAAGGCGGCGTCGAGGCCATAGCAGCCGATGGTGTTCAGCGTGCCGCATTCGTAGCGGCCGGCGTCGGGGCGGAGAACGATTTCGCCCGGGTTATAGGCGTTGTAGTCGGCGACGTTGGTCCAGCCGAACTCGACGGGTTCGATTTCATCGAGCCGGGATCGGCGGACATAAAGGATGCCGCAGCCTTCGGGGCCGAGGAGCCATTTGTGGCCGTCGGCGGCGAGGGCGTCGATGCCGGCGGCTTCCACGTCGAGGGGGAAGGCGCCGAGGCCCTGGATGGCGTCCACGAAGAAGAACACGCCGCGGCGGCGGCAGATTTCGCCGATGGCCGTCAGATTGGCGCGAAAGCCACTGATGTATTGGACGAAACTGATGGCCAGGAGGCGTGCGCCGCGGCAGGCTTCGTCGATCGCCTCGAGTGGGGAGTCGGGGGCGAGCCAGGTGACGGAGACGCCGCGCGGCGCCAGACGCTTCCAGGGATAAGAGTTTGCGGGGAACTCGTCGAGGAAGCCCACAATGCGGTCGCCCGGGCGCCAACCGATGCCGAGAGCCACCGTGGCGACGCCTTCACTCGTGTTTTTAACGATCGCAATCTCGTCGCGGTGGGCGTTAATCAGCCGGGCGGCGCGTATGCGGAGGCTCTCGTACGTTTTGAGCCAGGCGGAGTAGTTTTGCGATCCATTTTCGAGGCAATCCCATGCAAGGGCCTGCATCGCCTGCGCGGCCGGAGGGCAGAGCGGAGCCACCGAAGCGTGATTCAGATAAGCGAAGCGGTCGTTGACGGGAAAATTTGGAAGCGGCGTGTCGTTGAAACCCATGGTCTCGACTATACGTAACACGGATGAGGGACTATACTGAGAGTGGCGGAACCTGCGGTAAGGAGTTTTTCGATGCGGCGAGCACTCAACGCGGCGATGAGTATCACGTTGTCGGCGTTGCTCGTGTTGCCGGGCTGGGCGGGCAGCAAGTCCGAACAGAACCCGGACGATATCGGCAACCGGGACGTCGGCAAGGGCGTTAACTTTTATTCTCTCGACAAGGAAATCGCGTTGGGCAAGAGTCTGGCGCAGGACGTCGAGAAACAGGCCAAAATTATCAACGACCCGATCATTGCCGAGTACGTGAACCGGGTCGGACAGAACCTCGTACGGAACTCCGACGCCAAGGTGCCGTTCACGATCAAGGTGATCGACAGCGAGGACGTCAACGCGTTCGCTCTGCCGGGCGGGTTCTTCTTTGTCAACTCCGGCCTCATTCTGGCGGCGGACAATGAAGCGGAACTAGCCGGGGTGATGGCGCACGAGATCGCCCACGTGGCGGCGCGGCACGGCACGCGGCAGGCCACGCGCGGCGAGATTGCGCAGTTGGGCATGATTCCGCTTATGCTGTTCAGCTACGGCTGGACCGGGTACGGGCTGTATGAAGCGGCCAGCGTCCTGGTTCCGGTGGCTTTTTTGAAATTTTCTCGCGGTTTTGAAAGCGAAGCGGACATGCTGGGCCTGCAGTATATGTATAAGACCGGCTACGACCCCGAGGCGTTCGTCGACTTCTTCGAGAAGATCGAGACGCTCGAAAAGAAGAAGCCGGGAACGGTTTCTAAGGTGTTCTCGACGCACCCTCCGACCGAAGATCGCATCAAGGCGGCTCAGGAGAACATCCAGAGGATGCTGAAGGAGAAGCCGGAATACATCCTGACGACGTCGGAGTTCGTTGACGTGAAGGCGCGGTTGGCGATGTTGCACAACCGCCGGCGGGTGGACCAGATGGCGGATCCGAACAAGCCGACGCTGCGGCGCGCCCCTGGCGCCGGAACGGTGGATGCAGGGGACGGCACGACGAACGGCAATAATGGCGACGATGAGCGGCCGACGCTGAAGCGGCGGCCCGACGCTGCCCCGAATAACTAGGTCTGCTCCTGGCTGAGAGCACGATCGGCCCCGCGCGGTTCGAGTGAATTGGAGCGGGGCCGAAGTGTTTTTGGGGCGAATCGCGTTACCGGCAGGGTTTCCGGAGTGTCCGGCTTCTGCCAGTTTTAGCGGGCGGCGAGCAGGGCGCGGAGATGACGGGCGCGCTCGGGCGAGCGAAGCTGGCGGAGCGCCTTGGCTTCGATCTGCCGGATACGCTCGCGCGTGACGTCGAACTCCTGGCCGATTTCCTCGAGCGTATGCTCGCGCTCGCAGCCGATGCCGAAGCGCAAGCGGATGACTTTCTCTTCCTTCGGAGAGAGGGTCTTGAGGATGTTGGCGGTTTCGTCGCGGACGTTGGTGTCGATGACGGCGTCCACCGGCGAGCCGACCCAGCGATCCTCGATGAGGTCGCCCAGCGCCGATTCGCCGTCCCGGCCGACCGGGGTTTCGAGCGACACCGGATCCCGCGAGATGGTCTTCAGCTTCTGGACTTTCTCGACCGGGATGTCCATGCGGCGGCCGATTTCGTCGTTCGTCGGAGCGCGGCCCAGTTCCTTTTCCAGTTCGCGGGTGGCGCGGAGGAACTTGTTCATGCTCTCGTTCATGTGCACCGGGATGCGGATGGTCCGGGACTGGTCCGCGATGGCGCGCGTGATCGCCTGGCGAATCCACCAGGTGGCGTAGGTGGAGAACTTGTAGCCGCGCCGGTATTCGAACTTGTCGGCAGCGCGCATGAGGCCGATGTTGCCCTCCTGGATGAGATCCAGCAGGTGGAGGCCGCGGTTGACGTATTTCTTGGCCACGGACACGACCAAACGGAGGTTGGCCTCGACAAGATCCTTCTTCGCCCGCTCGGCTTCGATTTCCCCGTGGCGGATGACGGCGAGGCTGTGCTTTAAGTCGGCCAGCGGCGCGCCGGCGATGTTCTCGCGCTTCTTGATTTCACGTCGTAGTTCGCGGACGCGCGCGGCGCCAGTGGAACCGCCCCGTTCTTCCAGTTTCCGGACTTCCTGATCGAGATGATTGATTTCCTCGACGGCGCGTTCGATCTCCTTGGAAAACAGCTTCCACTGGTTGGCCAGGAAGGGAACCTTGCGGATTGCGCGCGAAACCTCGACCTTGGCGCGCATCAGCTTGCCGTTCAGCTTCTTCCGGAGCTTTTTGTTGTTCAGGGCCGTGGCCAGGAATTTCTCTTGCAACTGCTGGTGTTTCTTGTGCAGCACCGCGACTTCGGAGAAATCCTGCCGGACCTCGGCCTGGCGCTTGGTGTCGGCGGGGCTGCCTTCCTCGACATCGCCGAGATCGGCGAACTGATCCAGTTCGGCCGAGCCGCGCTTGAGGCTTTCGGCGATTTCGACGACCAGATTCTGAACCAGGGCGGAGCGGCTGATGGCCTTTTGCATCCGCAGTTTGCCGCGTTCCATGCGGCGCGCGAGGTCGACTTCGCCCTCCCGGGTCAGGAGGGGAACGGCGCCCATTTCCCGCAGGTACACGCGGACCGGGTCGTCGGTGTAGATCGACTCCTCGGCGGGCGCTTGCCCGTGAAACTCTTCGCCTTCGCCGACTTCCTCAGCCTGGAAAAACCCCGTCTCTTCGTCGAACGGAATACCGAGCGAGTTGGGATTCTCCGTCAAAAATTGGTCTTCGAAATGGTCCACTGAATGATCACCTTCCCCTGCGATTGCAGAGGCAAAGCCCGATTCCATCCACGCAAAGAGTCACGCCGCGACACACCCCAAGCACACGCCTGGCTAAGGTGAACGGTATGATGTCTGTCGCGGAACGCTGCCTGCAGTATAACATCTAACTTACGCCAAGGTAAGCCCCTATTTAGAAGATGTCGCGGCCCGGCTTTGGTTACAGGATTCCCCGGAATGGCACGCCCGGGGAGTCCCGCCACGACGGTGTTACGCTCGTTTCTGTTGAACAAGATGCTTCAGTTCGTCAAAAAGCGCCTCCACGTCCTGAAAGTCGCGGTAGACCGAGGCGAAGCGCACGTAGGCGATCTTGTCCAGGCCGCGCAGCCGATCCATTAGGATTTCTCCGATCTGGGTGGTCGGCATCTCCCGGTCCGCCGTGTCGGCGAGCCTGCTTTCTACTTCATCGACCAGTTCGGCGAGTTTCGCCATACTGACAGGGCGCTTTTCGCACGCCTTCAGGAGACCGTTCAGGATCTTTTGCCGGTCAAATTTCTCGCGTCTCCCATCTTTTTTGACGACCATGTAGGGGATTTCGTCGGATCGTTCATAGGTGGTGAAGCGGCGCTCGCAGTTCAAACACTGGCGGCGGCGGCGGATGAGGTCGCCTTCTTTGCTTTCGCGGGAATCGACCACGCGGTCGGTCTTTTGACCGCAAAACGGGCACATCATGCGACTACATCTTCCTCAATCTGACGGGTAATTCTCCATCCGATGCCTTCCTTGGCGGCCAGGAGCAGTCCGGCGGGCACCACTGGCAAATAGGCTACCACCCAGAGCAGGATCGCCACGGCGGTGGCGGTTTCCAGGCGGTATCCGAAGATCTCGGTGAGCACGAGCACGCTGGCGACCTGGAATCCGCCGCCGATGCCGGGGATCTGGACGGCCGAGCCGAAGGAAACCAGACCGAGGAATACGGCGGTCTGGATGACCGAAAGACTGGCGGTCGCCGGCAGAGCGTGAAAAATCGAGTACATGGCGGCAAGGATAAGGGCCCACACCAGGACGCTGTAGCTGAAGATGGCGCCGAGCAAGCCGGTGCTCAGGGTGGCGCCCATGCCTTCGGCGAAGGATTTTGTAACGGAATGAATTTTCGATTGGATCGAAGGGGGCAGGAAGCCGAGGGCGTCCTGGAGGCGGCCGGCGGTGGCGCCCGAAAACCGCCGAAGGCCAAAGAGAAGGGCCAGGCAGAGCAGACCGATGGCGGCGCTGACATATCCTCCGGCGCGAAACACGAACCTCAGCCCGGCGCCGAGGTGAAGCCTCGAAGCGGGAACCACGGCGAGGGCGAAGCCAAAGACGGCAAGCACCATGAGGAGATCGAAAATGCGTTCGAGGAGCCAGACGGCCATCTGGGAGGAGAAGCTGACTTTCTCTTTATTGGCAATGAGATAGGGGCGCACGAGTTCGCCGGGCCGGCCGAGGAGCACCACGGCCGTGAAACCGATGATGGTCGCTTCGACCAGGCTGAAGGTGGAAGCGCCGGGGCGCAGCGGGGCGAGCATGGCGCGCCAGCGCATCGCCCTTCCCCAGTAGGAGATGTAGAGAAATCCGACAGCTACGGCGAGCCAGACCCAACTCACGCCGGCCATGGCCTGCCAGAAGACCTCCCAGGCGAAATGAGAGCCGCGAAACCGAATGGCGCCAAACGCGATCAGCGCGGCCAGGATGGCCGCGGCGATCAGCAGCCGCTTTTTTGAAGATCCGGCGATGTTCCGCCCTCCAGCCTCATTATGCGAGGGAAACTCTTGCACGGAGCGCCCGGGGCACGCACAACTCCCGCCGCGCCGTTACGCGCAGTTCCTAGTACACTAACAAAAAACGCGGTCCGGAACGAACTTCCCATGATAAATCTGCGTTTTCTCGATTGGAAGCACACTGCGGAGGTTAGCTCCGGCGGACGCGATGGGTTACCCGGGGAATCCGGGGGCCGGTGGTGTCCCTGCTTGACGAGAAGCGCTTTGAAGGCGGATCCGGATGGCGACGGCAACAGCAATCACGGCGGAGCGGGCGACCTGGAACTGGGCGCCGGCCGCGTCCGGACGCTCGAACGCGGGGATGGGGGAGCGCTTGGATGCTGATGCCCAACTCGTAGCGAGGTGCCTCGAAGGGGAAGATACCGCGTGGGAGAGTCTGGTAGGGACGCATGCGCGGCGGGTGTACTCGATCTGCTACCGCTTCACGGGGAAGGATGCCGAGGCGCAGGATCTGACACAGGAAGTGTTCCTGCGGGTGTTCCGGAACCTGTCGAGTTTCCGCGCCGGGGAGGGCTCGTTCGCGGTCTGGTTGGGGCGGCTCACGAGGAATCTGCTGATCGATCATTACCGGCGCACGCGGAACGAGCGGATGACGGACTCGATCGAAGATCAGATGCCGCATCTCGAAGAAAAGGGCGCCGCGATCAGCCGGACCGAGGGGCTTCTGGCCGGCCGCGAGGCGAGTGAAGTGTTGAGCGCCGGATTGGCGAAGCTCTCGCCGGAGTTGCGCGAGACGGTTATCCTGCGCGACATCGAGGAACTGGATTACCGGGAGATCGCCCAGGTTCTGCAGGTGCCGGAAGGCACGGTGAAATCGCGCCTGAACCGTGGGCGGGCGGAACTGGCCCGGATTTTGAAGCGGCAGGGGGTGCGGGTATGACCTGCGCCGAAGTCGAAATCCTGCTCTGCGATTATCTGGACGGCACGCTGGCCGAGGCCGAGCGCGGGACGCTCGAAGCGCATCTGGCCGGCTGCGAAGCCTGCCGGACGATGTACGACGACATCCGTGGCGCCGTGGCGCTGATCGGCCGGGCCGCGGAAGCGACGCCGCCTCCGGAGCTGCTGACGCGCATTCTGCACGAGATGCCGGGCCGGGACCTGGCCCGGCGGACGGGCCTCTGGCGGCGGCTGCGCTCGGGCTGGCTGGCGCCGGTGCTGAACCCCCGCTATGCGATGGGCATGGCGATGACGATTTTGTCGTTCTCGATGATTTTCAAGTTCGCCGGGATCGAGCCGCGGCAGTTGAAGCCGGCGGATCTGGATCCGGTGAAGATCTGGGCGTCGCTCGACACGCGGGCGCACCGCACCTGGGACCGGGCCACGAAATACTACGAGAATTTGCGTGTGGTTCTCGAGATTCAATCGCGGCTCAGCGAGTGGGCCGATCAAAGCGACGCGGCGGCTCGCGCTCCGGCCCGGAAGCCGGACGCCGCGCCGAAGGGGAGGGATGGAAGATGAACTGTGCCATTCATACGGATACTGCTGCCGTGGCTTACTGCCGCACGTGCGGCGCCGCGGTGTGCGAGCAATGCAAGCGGGTTGAAGGAGGGGCGGTGTTCTGCCCGAACCACGCGTCCGCGGCGGCCTCCCCCTCGGCGGAATCGCCGTATACGTCTCCCTACACGGCTCCGTACCCAGGGTCCCCGCCGCGGCAGGTGGCGCCGGACGGGAGCGCCTCGCCGGGCCTGGCGTTCCTGCTCGGGCTGATACCGGGCGTCGGCGCGATTTACAACGGGCAGTACGTCAAGGGACTGGTGCATGTCATCGTGCTCGGGGTGCTCATCAGCATCGTGAGCTCGGACAGCGCCGGCGGTTTCGAGCCGGTGTTCGGCATGCTGATCGGCGTGTGGGTGTTCTACATGGCCTTCGAGGCCTACCACACGGCGCGGCGGCGGCAGGCGGGTCTGGCGCTCGATGAGTTCTCCAGCCTTGTGCCGCTGCATCCGGAACGGCGCGGCCTCCCGGTCGGGCCGATCGTGCTGATCGCCATCGGCGCGCTGTTCCTGCTGAACAACCTGGACATCATCCACTTCAGCCAGATCGTCCGGTACTGGCCGATCGGGTTGATCGGGTTGGGAGCCTACATGCTCTACGAGCGGGTGAGCGGCGCGGGGCCGTCCCAGCCGCCGTCGACTTCGGAGCTTTCCCGTGAACACTAGAATCTCGGACCTGGCCTGCGCATTGCGAGGCCCGGTGCTGCTCATCACCGTCGGGGCGCTGGCCGCGCTCGACCACTTCGGCCGGTTCAACTTCGGACAGACCTGGCCGGTACTGATCATCGTCTACGGCGTGATGAAACTGTTTGAAATCGGCACGCGCCGTACGGCCGCGCCGCCCCCGCTTCCTGGAGGTCCCTTATGAGACGCGGTTCGCTGGTTGCCCCGCTGCTGCTGATCGCGTTAGGCGTGGCCTTTCTGCTGCACAATGTGTGGCCGTACCTGCCGATCTTTGACACGCTGGTGACGTACTGGCCGTTCCTGCTGATCGCCTGGGGCGGATTGCGGGTGATCGAGATCGGGTATCTGTTCGCGCGTTCGCGCCCGCTGCCTCGCAGCGGCGTGAGCGGCGGCGAATGGGCGCTGGTGACCGTGCTGTTCATCGTCGGCGCGAGCATGTGGACGTTCCGCCAGCACCGGATGTGGTTCGCCAACGGCGGAGCGCTGCACGGCATCATGATGGATTTCGGCGAGCCGTTCGATTACGCGTTGGCGCCGGTGGAGAAACAGTGCGCCAAGACGCCGCACATCGTGATCGAGAATTTCACCGGCAACGCCCGGATCACCGGCGCCGACAACGTGGACCGGATTCAGGTGGCGGGCCGCAAGACGGTGCGCGCCATGCAGCGGCATGACGCCGACGCGGCGGACAAGGCGACCGCGGTCGAAATCGTTCCGGGCGGCGACAACGAACTGATCGTCCGGCTCAACCAGGACAAAGCGCCGGACCGCACGCGCGTCACCGACGACCTCGACATCACAGTGCCCCGCGGGGCAAGCGTTTCCTGCCACGGCCGCTTCGGCGACTTTGACGTGCGGGCGATCGACGGCCCGGTGGATGTGGATAGCGACAACGCCGGCGTGCGGCTGCAGGACATCGGCGGCAGCGTGCACGTCGACCTGCGGCGCAGCGACATCGTCCGGGCCGTGAACGTGAAAGGGTCGGTCGACCTGCGCGGGCGGGGGCAGGACGTGGAACTGGAGAACATCTCGGGCCCGGTGACGCTCGAAGGCTCCTACACCGGCCAGTTGCAGTTCCGCCGTCTGGCGCAGGCGCTCCGGTTTGACGGCATGCGGACGGAAGTCAAGCTCGCGGCGGTGCCGGGCGAGGTGCAGATTTCACCGGGAGACGTGAGCCTGGCGCAGGTGAAGGGACCCATCGTCGTGAGCGCGCATTCGAGCGACGTGCAAATCAGCCAGTTCACCGACTCGCTCGATCTCTCCCTCGACACGGGAGACATCGACCTGCGTCCGTCGGTGAGCGGCACGCTACCGCGGATGGACGTCCGGTCGCGCAGCGGCGATATCGAGCTGAGCTTGCCCTCGCCGGGTAAGTTCGACCTGAAGGCGCAGACCGACCACGGCGAGGTGCACGACGAATACGGCCCGCCGCTGAAGGCAAGCGAATTAGGCGACGGCGCCACGATTCAAGGTTTGGCAGGCGCCGGACCCTCGATGCGCCTGGCCACGAGCCGCGGAGCGATCACGATTCGCAAGGCCAGTCCGGAAGAGGCCGCCGCCGAACCGCCGATGCCTCCGCATCCGCCGCGTCCGCTGAAACCCGGCCCGCCGCCGAGTCCGCCGCAGACCGAATAACGGGCTACGGGCCGGCGCGGACGGCGAGCAGATCCGAGGCAACCGGAACGCCGCGCGTCACCCGCACATGCAGAAGCGCCTCGAACAACGCGCCGGGCTGCCAGTGGGGGATACGCGATTCCAGCGTCTCGATGCTCCGCTCATGAGTCACGTACTCCACCGCGGCCTGCGTGCCTAGAGTCGTCGTCCCGGCCAGGATCAACTCCCAGCGCGAGGCGTTGAGCCCGTTGCGGAACGCGATCACCGCATAATCGTCGGTGACCGGCGGCTCGGGAGGCGCAAAATAGGACTCCTGCTCCCCCGGCCGCGGCCGTGTGTTGAAGATCGCGAGGTCGCCTTTGCGCGGGCCGGAGGGTGCGCGTCGGAAAACGAAGCCGGTGGTGCCGGGGATCTCGGTCAACACCAGATTCTCCGACGGCGAGCCGACGAAGATCACATCATTATTCTTTAAGTCGTCGAGCGAAAGCAGCCGGCTGCGCTTCACCTGCAGAGGGCGCGCCAAGTCGAAAAACACTCGATCGAGTTCATGCACGGCCAGAACCTCGCCGACGCCGGTGTAGTGGTCCTGGATCTTGGCTTGCGAATCAGTCTCCGGGTTCAGATACCGCAGGCCGGTTTCGGGCCGTCCCACGAACGCCGCATTGCTGAACACCACGACCGGGTCCTCGGAATGCTGCAAATACGGCGACCAGAAGGCTCGCAGCGGCGCCGCCAACGTTCCGGCGCCCGAGCGCGGGGCGGCTGATACGCCGCGGAGAACAACATAAGCGAGCGCTCCGAGAGTCAGACTCAGCACGCCGACCAGCAGGAACGCGACGTTGCGCCACCAGGCCTCCGAGGCGGCCAGTCTTACCGGTTCGGCCGCTACGACGGCGGCTTCAACTTTCGCCGCTGGCTCCTCCCGCCGCTCCGGTGGCTCCCTGTGCGTGACCGTGACGAGATAGGAACCCTTCGGGATCTCAATAATGACTTCGTCGCTCGCACCCTCGGCGCCATAGAACTCTGCCAGCTTCGACCGAAGGCGCCCTGTTTGCACGCGAACCGTCGAGTCAAGCCGGGGATCAAAGCTCTCCGATCGGCCGAAAACCTCCGTGGCAATCTGATATTCTTTGAGTGCGATTCCGGGTTGTTCCAGGGTTTTCTGTACCAGGTAACGCAGTAGCTTGCACAGTGACTCCGAACTATGCAGAACGGGGCTGTGGACAATACGTTCCACTTCGTTTAACGCAGAGTCGCGCGGGTCCCGGCTGGCCCCAGTAACAGGCATCGGACAAGAGAGTAACAGGGTTCGTAAGCTTTTGCAATAGCGACGGTTCGGTATTGTAACCGGACCGTTTCTGTCCGCAATCCAACAGTTTGAGGTAAAACCGGCTGCCTCGTAGCGTCGCATACGGTGGGGAGTGACAATGGCAGAAGGGAGTTTCGAGCGCACAGCGCGAGGCGCGCTCAAGTCGTCCAAATCGAAACCCGCGCCCCGATGTAGTGTGCGCAGTGTTGACTCGAGGAGGTCCAAGTTGCAGATCGCCCGGTTGGTCCACAGTACCGTCCTGGCGCTGCTGATCGCGGGCCCGGCTTGTCTGGTGCGCGCTCAGCAGGCGCAGCCCCCGACGCTGGACGCGCTGATGGCCGACGCTCAGGCGAAGATGGGCAAAGGTGACGCGGCCGGGGCCCTCGCCGACATCCAGCAGGCCGAAACGCTGGCGCCGCAGTCGCCGGAGCTGCATGACCAGGGGGGATTTCTCCTGGCGGTCCTGCAGCGAAATAACGAAGCCATCGAGGAGTTCCGCAAAGCCATCGCGCTCAATCCAAACTACGCGTTGGCGCATTATCACCTCGGCGTCGCCTACTGCCTCGCGCAGCAGAACGCTGAGTGCGTCGACCAGATGAAGCAGGCCGCGGCCATCGAGCCTACGTCTTATTTATACCGGTACTTTCTGGGCAACGCATACTACGCCGCCGGCCAGTTCCCTGACGCGGCCAAGGAACTGAAGGCAGCGGCGGAACTCCAGCCCCAGAACCCCGACGTCTGGAACCGCCTGGCCGCCGCCTACCAGGGCGCCAACGACTACGCGTCAGCCGTCCAAGCCTATGGACGCGCCGCCCAACTCGACCCCGGCAACCTCACCACGCGCAACAGTTACGGCCTTCTATTGGTGCAAACGCGGGCTGCCGACAAAGCCATCCGGGAGCTGCAGCGGGTGCTTGAGAAAGACCCGAATAACCTCGATGCGGCGCTCAACATCGGGTCCGCGTACATGTTGAAAGGCGACATGAAGGACGCGGAAACCCAATTCCGGCTCGTCATCAAGCGCCACCCGGACCAGGCCGTGGCGCACTACAACCTGGGCTTGGCGCTGAAGAATCAGGACAAACTTGACGAGGCCCGGCTTGAGTTTAACCGCGCCATCCAGTTTGACCCCTCGATGGCCGAGGCCCACTACACCCTGGGCATCCTCTGGTGGCAGTCAGGCGACTTCGACCAAGCGATCTCCGAAATGCGTTCGGCCGTGGCCCTGCGGCCCGACTACGGCGAGGCGTGGTTCATCCTCGGAACGGCTTTGAAACAAAGAGGTTCGCTGAAGGATGCGATCCAACCGCTCCAGGAAGCCATCCGCCTCCGCCCGGATGACATCGGCCCCTACAACACCCTCGGCCAAACCTTGCTGATGCTGGGCGATACGGCCGGAAGCCGCGCCGCTTTCGCCGAAGGCTCCCGCGCCAAAGCGGCGCTGGATGCCCGCCAAGCAGCACTGCTGGCGAGTGGCTCCCAAAAACCATAGACAAGATCGGCTTGTAACGGCACTCTGGGGCCGCCGTAACAGATAATCGAAACACACTAGTTTCAATAGTATAAATCTGTTAACTGTAACAGACCTACTTAAACTTGTACCCGACTGGAAGTAGGTTCATTATCTACAAGGTCAAGGGGTTTCAAGTTTTTTTAGCCGAAACGGCGGTTCCTGGAAGCGCTCCCGGTGGTTCGGGAGAGAAGCAGGATGTGTTCTGGGCTATTCAGATCGAGGTTAGGACAATAACTTGTTCCCAGTTGGAGCAAAGGAGAAGAAGCAAATGTATTGGGGACGCAAAGCGGCACTGTTCGCCTTATGCGTAGGTTTAGGGTTTTTGGGTCTGCGGGAGACGGCCCAAGCTCAGCAAGTTTTCGGTAACATCGCCGGCAACGTCACGGATTCGACGGGCGCGGCCGTGAGTGGCGCCAAGGTCACCATTTCGGACCCGGCCAAGGGCGTAAAGTTCGTGGTCACCACCGACACGTCGGGCAACTACCTCAAAGGCCAGTTGATTCCCGACCAGTACTTGGTCACCATTGAAGCCGCGGGATTCCAAACGGTTGTGTCCAGCCCGATTCCGGTCCGCGTCGACGAAGAAGCAAGGTACGACGCGACGCTGACGGTAGGCGCCGTTACGACCCAGGTGGAAGTCACCGCCGCGGCGCCCTTGTTGCAGGCCGACCGCGCCGACGTCCAGCAGGTTTTCACGGGCAAGGAAATTAACGACCTGCCGAACATCGGCCGCAACCTGCAATCGGACCTGCTGTTGAATCCCGGCACCGCGAAACTCGGCTGGCAGCACGCCTCGGACGAAAATCCGCAGGGCAGCGTCCAGATGGTGGTTAACGGGATGCTCTTCGATTCGACCGGGTATGAGCTCGACGGCACGACCAACCAGGACCCGATCCTGGGCATCATCGTCATCAACCCGAATATGGATGCGGTGTCGGAGGTCAAGCAGGCCAACCAGGACTTCAGCGCTGAATACGAATACATCGGCGGCGGCTTGGCGGCTTATTCGACCAAGTCCGGCTCAAACGACTTCCATGGCGACGCGTTCGAGTATCTTCAGTTGAACACCCCGGGCTTCTCTACCTTCGGCCGCGACCCGTTCAGC
>DAIDIH010000049.1 GCA_027459465.1 Bryobacterales bacterium
GGGCTTTTCGACCCATCGCCCCTGTACGAGCCCGCGGGCTTCAAGGCGGTAAAGCAACGGGTACAACGAGGTGACGTGGAAGCGGAGAGCGCCGGCCGAGCGCGTTTCGATGAGCTTCGAGATGTCGTAGCCGTGGCGCGCTTCGTGTTCGAGCAGCGAAAGCACCAGAAGTTCGGCGCTGCCCTTCTTCCACTCGTGGTCGGGGGTGCTCGGAGGCGGGTTCATATACGTGACATCAGTATATTGGAACTCAATATATATGACAAGGGACCCCTCCCCGCGCAGGCCCTTCGCACCCGGATTGCTAGAATACGGTTTCATGTCCGAAGCCGCTCCCGCTTTGAAAAAGACGCCGCTGCACGAGGTGCACAAGGCGGCGGGCGCGAAGATGGTGGATTTCGGCGGGTGGGACATGCCGGTGCAGTACTCCGGCATTCTCGACGAGCACCACGCCGTACGCCGCGCCGTAGGCCTGTTCGACGTCAGCCACATGGGCGAGATCGTCATCCGTGGACCCGAGGCTCTGCGCCTGGTCAACCAGGTCACCACCAACGACGCCGCAAAACTCGCCCCCGGCCAGGCGCACTACTCGGCGCTGCTTTACGAACACGGCGGCTTCGTCGACGACATCCTAGTCCACAAGGTCAGCGACACCGAGTACTTCCTCTGTGTGAACGCCTCGAACCAGGACAAAGACTTCGCCCACATCGCCGCCCAGAACCGCTTCGATACGGACTGCGAAAACGCCGGTCCGCGCTACGCCCAGCTTGCCATCCAGGGCCCGCGCGCCATCGACGTCCTGCAGAAGCTCACCCAAACCCCGCTCGCGCCCATCCGCTACTACCACTTCACCGACGGCGAGGTCTCCGGCACGCCCGCGCGCATCGCCCGCACCGGCTACACCGGCGAAGACGGCTTCGAAATCTATGTCGCGCCTTCAGAATCCGTGCGCCTGTGGGGCGAGATTCTGGCGGCGGGAGCTGACGCCGGCATCAAGCCCTGCGGCCTGGGCGCGCGGAACACGCTGCGCCTGGAAGCCGGAATGGCGCTCTACGGCCATGAAATCGACGCGACAACCACCACCTGGGAAGCGAACCTCGGCTGGATCGTGAAACTCGGCAAGGGCGATTTCACCGGCCGCGCCGCGCTCGAAAAACAGCAGGCCGCCGGCATCAAGCGCAGGCTGGCGGCGTTCGAAATGACCGGCCGCGGCATCGCGCGCGACGGCTACGAAATCGAAATCGGCGGCGTGCCCGCGGGCTGGGTCACCAGCGGCGGACCTTCGCCCACGCTGAACAAGAACATCGGAATGTGCTATCTTCCCGCGGAGGCCTGCCGCGAGGGCGCGACGATCGAAATCAAGATCCGCAACCAAAGCGTGCCCGCGGTGCTCGGGGCCTCGCCGTTTTACCGTCGGAAAAAATAGATCAGGGGGGCGAAACAGCGTTCATGTACCCAGCGAATTTTCGTTACACCAAAGAACACGAGTGGGTTCGCGCCGATCCGGACGGCACCGGAACCGTCGGCATCACCTTCCACGCGCAGAAGGAACTCGGCGACATCGTGTACGTGGACCTGCCCAAGCCCGGCCTCACCGTCGAAGCCGGCAAGACAATGGGGTCGGTGGAAAGCGTGAAAGCCGTGTCGGACGTCTACGCGCCGGTGTCGGGCGAGGTGCTCGAAGTGAACGAAACGCTCGTGCAGACGCCGGAAAGGCTCAACGAAGATCCGCACGATTCGGCGTGGCTTGTTAAAATCAAGCTTTCGGCGCCTCAAGAACTAGAACAACTACTCTCCGCCGAAGATTATCAAACATACGTAGGAGCGGAGTAGCGCGAGCTGGGTTGCCCGGAGCGCTCTCCGGTGGAACTCGTCCCTTGCGATACCTACCTAAGTCCGATGCTGAGCGCCGCCAGATGCTGGAGGCGATCGGAGCGGCAAACCTCGAAGCTCTCTGTTCTCATCTCCCGGAAGAAGTCCGCCAGCGCGAGCCGCTGAAGCTCGCGCCCGGCAAGTCGGAATACGAAATCGTCGACTATTTCCGGGCGCGCGCGGCGGAAAACGCGAACGGCTACGCGTCGTTCCTCGGCGCCGGCGTCTATCAGCATTACCGCCCGGTGCTCGTCGATACCGTCATCTCGCGCGGCGAGTTTCTCACTTCCTACACGCCGTACCAGGCCGAAATCTCGCAGGGCACGCTGACCACGATCTTCGAGTTCCAGACGATGATCTGCCAGTTGACCGGCATGGACGTCGCCAACGCCTCGATGTACGACGGCTCAACCGCCGTGCCCGAAGCCGCCATGATGGCCGCCCGCGTCACCGGGCGGGACCGCGTGGTGGTGGCGCGCAACGTACACCCCGAATACCGCCAGGTGCTCGCCACTTCCGTGAAGCATCAGGGCCTGCCTGTGGCCGAAACCGGTTACGACGCGCGCACCGGCCGGGTCGACGCCGAAGCGCTCGAAGCGGCGGTGGACCAGCACACGGCCGCGGTGATCATTCAGTCGCCGAATTTCTTCGGCGTGGTGGAAAACATCCGCGAAGCTGCCGACATCGCCCATCGCAAGGGCGCGCTGCTCATCGTCGCTTTCGCCGAAGCGGTTTCGCTCGGCCTGCTCGCCCCGCCCCGCGACGCCGACATCGTCTGCGGCGAGTTGCAGTCCTTCGCCATCGCCCCCAGCTACGGCGGACCCTACGCCGGCATCATCGCCGCCAAAGAAAAGTTCCTCCGCCAGATGCCCGGCCGCATCGTCGGCGAAACGAAAGACATCCACGGCCGCCGCGCCTACTGCCTCACGCTCGCCACGCGCGAGCAGCACATCCGCCGCGAAAAAGCGACCTCGAACATCTGCACCAACCAGGCGCTCATCGCGCTGATGGCTACGGTCTTCATGGCGCTCTACGGCAAGCAGGGCTTGCGCGAACTCGCCGAACAGAACCTCGCCAAGGCCCACTATCTCGCCGGCAAGCTCCCGCTGCGGTTCGCCGGACCTTTCTTTAATGAGTTCGTCGTCGCCGCCAACGGGCGAAGTCCGGATGAGATCAACGCGGCGCTGCTTGAAAAGAAAATCATCGGCGGTTTGCCGCTCGGCCGCTTCTATCCGGAACTCGAAGGAACCACGCTCGTCTGCGCCACCGAAATGTCGCGCCGCGAGCAGATGGACGACGTGGCGAGCGTGTACGCCGCCGAGGAGGCGCTGGCCCGATGATCAAGAAAGCCACTCCCCACCTGACGCAGAACGAGCCGCTGCTGTTCGAGCGAAGTTCGCCGGGCAAGAACGGCTACCAGTTGCCCGAACTCGACGTGCCGCCGGTGGACGCGGCCGCGGTGCTCGGCGCCGGCAACACCCGCACCGAAATCGAGGATTTTCCGGAAGTCAGCGAGGTCGACGCGATCCGCCACTTCACCCGGCTTTCCACCTATAACTACGCCATCGACCTTGGCCTCTACCCGCTCGGCTCCTGCACCATGAAGTACAACCCGCGGGTGAACGAAGCCGTGGCGCGCATCGACGGCCTCACCTGGATTCATCCCTATCAGCCCGACGCGCTTTCGCAGGGCGCCATGGAAATCATCGCCGCGCTCGAAGCCGCGCTCATCGAAATCACCGGCATGGACGCGGTGACGCTGCAGCCCGCCGCCGGCGCCCACGGCGAATTCACCGGCATCCTGCTCGTCCGCGCGCTCCACGAATCCCGCGGCAACCCGCGCAAACGCATCCTTATTCCGGACTCCGCCCACGGCACCAACCCCGCCACCGCCCGCATGGCCGGCTACGAAGTGGCCAACGTGCCATCGAACGACCGCGGCATGATCGACCTCGCCGCGCTCGAAAAACTCTGCGACGAAGACACCGCCGCGCTGATGGTCACCAACCCGAATACGCTCGGCGTGTTCGAACAGGACATCACCCGCATCGCCGAAATCCTGCACGCCAAAGGCGCGATGGTCTACATGGACGGCGCGAACATGAACGCGCTCGTCGGTATCGCGCGGCCGGGCGATTTCGGCGTCGACGTGATGCACCTGAACCTGCATAAAACATTTTCGACGCCGCATGGAGGAGGCGGTCCCGGCTCCGGCGCCGTGGCCGTGAAGAGCCATCTCGTCCCCTTCCTTCCTGCCCCGCGGCTGGAACGCAGCGGCAACGCCTGGCGCTGGAACTACGATCTGCCGCAGTCGATCGGCAAAGTTCGCGCCTTTTACGGCAACTTCGGCGTGCTGGTCCGCGCGCTCGCCTACATCCTGGCCCATGGTGGCCCGGGCCTGCGCAACGCCACGCTCGACGCCCTGCTCAACGCCAACTACATCCGCGCCAAACTCGAGCCCTACTACGACCACCCGCACAAAGCTCCCACCATGCACGAGTGCGTCTTCAGCGACGCGCTGCAGGCCAGGCGCGGCGTGCGCACCGGCGACATCGCCAAGCGCCTCATCGACTACGGCTTCCACCCCTACACCGTCAGCTTCCCGCTCATCGTCCACGGCGCCATGATGATCGAGCCGACCGAAACCGAAGGCAAGATCGAACTCGACCTCTTCATCGACGCGATGATCTCCATCGCCGAAGAAGTCGAGCGGGAGCCGGACACCGTTTTGCACGCCCCGCACTCGACCCGCATCAGCCGCGTCGACGAAGTCACCGCCGCGCGCAAACCCATCGTGCGCTGGAAGCCGCAGCAACGTGTATAGCGCACAGGGCCGCGAGTGACGCTCGCGTCACGCGGCTTCGTTGTGCGCAGTTAAGCAAAGCTAAACTAGCAGTTTGCGTAAGCAAATCCTCTTCGTCGCCGCCTTCGTCCTGCTGCTGCGTCTGGCCTTTCTCCATCAGGCCATTCAGGGCGACGACGTGTATTACCTGGCCGGCGCCGAGCACGCGCAGATCGACCCGCTCCACCCCAACCACGCCCGCTATCCCTTTCTCGGCCAGATCGTCGACATGCGCGGCCATCCCCATCCGCCGCTGAATGCCTGGGTGCTCGCCGCGCTGCTCGCCGTCCTTGGCCGCGTCGAAGAAGCGCCGTTTCATGCGGCCTACGCGCTCTTCTCGCTCATCGCAGCGCTCTCGGCCCTTTCGATCGCCCGCCGCCTCACCCCGCGTCCGCTTGAAGCCACGCTGCTGTTCGTTGTGACACCCGCGTTTGTCGTCAACGGGGGGTCGCTCGAAGCCGATTTGCCGTTCCTCGCCTTCTGGCTCGCCTCCCTCGCCGGTTTTCTCGAAGCGACCGAGGCGCGCTCGACGAAATGGCTCCTCGCCGCGCTCGTCCCGATGGCTCTGGCCGCCCTCGCCGCCTATCAATCCGTCGTCCTCACGCCGATCCTCTGGCTCTATGTCTGGGCCAGGCGCCGCGACTGGAAACCGGCCTGGCTCGCCGCTCTCACGCCGCCCATCGTCCTCGCCCTCTGGCAACTCTGGGAGCGTTCTTCCACCGGTGGCATGCCCGCCGCCGTGCTCGCCGGCTATCTGCAGACTTACGGCCTCGAAGCGCTGGCGCAAAAGCTGAAAAACGCCGGAGCGCTCACGGCCCACTTAGGGTGGGTCGTCTTCCCGCTCCTCGCTCTGGCGACGTTTCGCTCGAAATCCGCCTGGGCGCTGGTTCCTCTCGTTGCCGCCGCCGCTTTCTACGATCCAAATCCCCTGTTCTGGGCCTCGGCCGGCATCGGCGCGCTCGTCCTGCTCTGGTGCGCCCGCAACTGGCGCGACTTCGCCTCCCAATGGGTCCTCGTCTTCTTCGCCGCCGCGCTCGTTGTCTTCTTCGCCGGCTCGGCGCGGTATCTTCTTCCGCTGGTCTTCCCGGTGGCCATCCTCGCCTCCCGCCAACTCGCTTCGCGCTGGCTTTACGCGGGCGCGGCCTGCGGTTTCGCCTTGAGCCTCGCGCTCGCCATCGTCAATTATCAGCACTGGGACGGCTACCGCCGCTTCGCGCAAACGCTAGCCCCGCTTGCCCGCAACGGACGCGTCTGGATCAACGGCGAGTGGGGCCTGCGCTTCTATCTCGAGCGCGAGGGCGCATTGCCCCTGCTCCGCGGCCAGGCGCTCGAGCCGGGCGACATCGTCGTCACCAGCGCGCTCGGCTACCCCGTACCCTTCACCACCGGCGGCGGCATGCTCGCTCCGGTCTCCGAAGCTGTCGTCACCTCGCCGATTCCCCTCCGCCTCATCGCGCTCGACACGCGCTCGGCTTACTCCACCGCCGCCGCCGGCCTCCGCCCCTTCGACATCTCCCGCGGCCCCATCGACCGTCTCCGCGCCGAAACCGTCATCGCCCGCAAACCCGAGCTGAGTTACTTACCCATGAACGCCCCCCCGGCCGAGCAGCAGATCGTAACCGGGCTCTACTCGCTCGAATCGAACGCCTGGCGCTGGATGGCCGGCAAAGCGATCCTGTTACTCAAGCCGCCCCCCGTCCCCACGCCCATCGAAGTAACTCTGGTGATTCCCGCCGCCTCGCCCACGCGCGAGATTACACTCTTACTCGACGGCCGTCAAATCGCCCAAGCCACTTACTCCGGCCCCGGAACTTACACCATAACTTCCCCGCCGCTCCAACCCACCGGCGACTCCACGGCGCTAACCATCCTCGCCGGCAAAACCTTCTCCGTTCCCGGCGACTCCCGTGTGTTATCGGTCATCCTCACCGGAGCCGGGTTCCGGAGGAAGTAGGCGCACATACGACAGTGGGGCGGGCGACTGAAGAACCCAAGGCGGATCCGCGGACCACGGCCATCCCTTGCCTTGAACGTCCGGGCTCAGGGGGGTCATGCGGTTGTATGATACACAGCTAGGAGGTCGCGATGACGCCGAGTCCAGCGTCGGACTACGCCCTTAGGCCGCTGAAGCTCAGAGACTTCGACTTCGGCTCCGCCAGCGCAGGGACGGAGGCCACGCAGCGCCCTGAGCTTCTGGAACAGGGGTTTCTAGATCACCAAGGAATGGAGGAGGAGGCGATCAACGGCACAAGGTTCCTTTTCCTCGGGTATAAGGGCTCCGGCAAGTCAGCTCTCGGTGAGCGCCTGGTTCTACTCTCTCGGGCCAACCCGATGCTGTTTGTCAGGATGCCGAACATCGCCGACCTTTCCTTCCAGTCGTTTAGTCAAATTCTCAAAGGATCGGCTGAACCCGAGGCTCGCTACCCGACGGTATGGTCCTGGCTCCTGCTGCTGCAAGTCTTCGACTCATTCGCGAACGACCACGGGTGCAACGCCGAGAGGGAAGTAGAAATCTGGGCGGCCTTCGAGGCTTTGCGCGAGGCTGGAATGCTACCGGATCCAAAACTGGCGGAAACGGTGCGAACGACGCTGGAGGGCGAGGCGTCCGTGAAGCTTATGGGTGTTCTGAACCTAAGCATAAAGGCCGGCGTTAAGCGGAATTGCGATCTGCCGTTCATTGTCGAGCGACTGAAGCAGGTTGCTGGCCGTCTCAGGACCGAGAGCAAGCATATCGTTCTCGTTGACGGCTTCGATGACCTCTTGCGGAGGCGCAACCTTCAGTACGATGCCCTCGGTGCTCTGGTCTTCGAAGCACACCGGCTGAATAACCACTTCACTCGTAGCGGAGTGCCCGCGAAGATCATTCTACTCTGTCGAACGGACTTATTTGACCGTCTTCCTGGGCCAAATAACAATAAGATCCGCGCGGACTTCGCCGTCAACCTGGAATGGTCGTATCGCCACAACGACGCCCGGCAGGCCCCGCTCGTCCAGCTAATCAACCGCCGGGCAAACATGAACCGGTCGGAACCAGTCGACGTGTTCGAGAAACTCCTGCCGGAGTTCCAGCCAGACGTCAAAGGCAAAATGGAGATCCGGCGGTACCTTCTCGAACATACCCGCTATGTGCCGCGTGACATGGTGATGCTCTTTCAGAAACTTCAAGAGTTCTCTGGCGACGGGCGCATGACAACAGGGCAGGTCTTCAATGCAATCGCGAATTACTCCAAATCTTACTTCGTCCAGGAAATACGGGACGAGTTGGACGGTCAGGTGGATCTAGACGACATTGGTCGCGCGTTTCGGCTCTTTTCGAGCGTTAGGAAGCGAACGGCGCAAGTAGCTGAGTTCGAGAGCCGCGCGCGTCAACTCCACTACCCGACCTCTTTCAACGTTAGGCGCATCCTTGGACTGTTGTTCGAATGTAGCGCCGTCGGAAATGCACCATCCGCCGTGGCCCACCCGAAGGACACCCGTTTCAGGCACAAGAATCCCTACTCAGACTTCGATGAGCGGCAGCATGTGGTCTTTCATCAGGCCCTGTGGGCCGGTCTGGATCTTCACTAGTCAGGGAGAAGTTGCCATGAGTTCCAAGCAGCTATCCGTTGACCGGGTTGGTCGCCACCAGAGCCCGTCTCCGTTTCACCGGCACGAGCGGCAAAGGAAGGGCTCTGCCGAGTCCATCCAAAAAGAGGACATGTCTACTTTGCTTTGACTCCCCTCTGAGCCAACTTGCTTCTTTTTTCCGCTTCGGATAGAGTAAGGCCACTGGAGGGATAGAGAATGGCATTCTGCTCAAGCTGTGGAGCGCAGGTAGACGGGCGGTTCTGCCCAAAATGCGGGGCCCCGCAGGACGCGCCCGCGGGAGCGACCGCGGCTCCCCAACAGCCCGCCTATGCGCCGCCGCCGCCCGCACAACCTGTCGCTGCCGGAGGCATGGAAGACAACATGGCTGGCGCGCTCTGCTACCTGCTCGGCTTCATCACCGGCGTCCTCTTCCTGGTGCTCGAGCCTTACAACAAGCGCCCGTTCGTGCGCTTCCACGCGTTCCAGTCCGTCATTTTCAGCGTCGGCTGGATCATTCTCTCGATCGCCCTTTCCATCGTCATGGGCATCATGTCCGCCGTCATGCACATGTGGCTCGTCTTCCTGCCCCTACGCATGCTCATCGGCCTGCTCGGCTTCATCCTCTGGCTGTTCTGCATGTACAAGGCCTACAACCGCGAGCTCTACCAACTGCCCATCGTCGGCCCCATCGCCGCCAAGCAGGCCGGCTCATAGGCCGCGCGCTCGCAGGTACTGAACCAGCCCGGCCGCATCATCCGTGATGATGCCACCGGCGCCCCAGGCGAGCGCCTGCTCCCAAGCGCGCTCGCCATTCACCGTCCAAACCAGCGTCTCCACCCCCGCCGCCCGCGCCCCGTCGAACCAACTCCCATCCACCAGCCGCCACGCCATAGACACCGCACCCGTCTCCGCCTCCGCCGCAACGTCCGCAGCCGCCCTCGGCTCTCCCTCCCACAGCGCCGCGCACGGCAGCTCCGGCGCAATCCGCCGCATCGCCCGCGTCACGCGAAAATCGAACGATTGAATCAGGCTCCGCCGCTCGACCCCCCGCGCGCGCACCGCCTCGGCCACCATCTCGGCGAACTCCTCCGGCGCCGGCGCAACCTCCTGCCGTTCCGGGAAACTCTTCACTTCCAGATTGAACCCAAATCCGCCCCGCCCCGCCAGATCCAGCACATCCTCGAGCAGCGCGCATCCCCGCCCCCGCGCCTCTGCGCTCGTCACGTCCCGCAACAACGTTCCCTCCGGCTTCAGCCAGGGATCGTGCGAAACAACAAGCACGCCGTCCCGCGCCACGCCCAGGTCCAATTCAATGAAATCCGCCCCCGCCTCGATCGCGCGGACGAAGCTCGGAACCGTATTTTCCGCAAATTCGAGCGGTGCGCCCCGGTGCGCATGCACCCGCGCCCTACCGCGAGGCACGGTCCACGCCCGAACCCGCCCGCGCCGGTTGGAACCGCTCCTCTCCCAACGCGAAGTTCCACTCGATGCGCTCCACCCGGATCAACTGCCGCTCCCCTGTGTCGCGCGAAACCGATTCCACCCGGAACGGCGTCTCAATTCCCCCGCTCTCCCGGTAATCGCCGAACGTCCAGTCGATCATCGCCTCCCGCCCGCCGATCACCCGCCCGCCTGTCCGCCGCGTCTCCAGCCACGTGTCCGGGTCCAGAAAGCAATAGAAGACGTTCCCGTCCTTCAGCCGCAGCATCACCTTGTACAACTGCTTGCCGTCCATCGCCGCCCGCCCGTCGTAGCGCACCGTCGCGCCGCGTCCGCGCGCATCGAACAGACCGTCGTCGAACTCGGCGTCTTCTTTGAGCGTGTCCACGTCGTCGCCGTGCAACCGCTGCGCCTCGAGCCACCCCTCGCCGTCCGTCCCCGTCTGGCTCCAGGCGAGCACGCCGTCGAACCCACGCACGTAGCTCCGCCCCTCCACCGTCACTTCACTTCGGATTTCCCTCGTGTCCCCCACGCGCAGCCGTTCGAGCCGCAGCGTCCCTTCGACGCCGTCCATCGTAATGCGTCCCCGCAGCCGCTCGCTCCGGGCCTGCTCCAGCCGCTCCACGCCCCCGCGCGCCGCCAGGTTCTTCGCAATGAGTTCGTCCACGGCCTGCGCCCGCAGCGCTATCGCCGCCAGCGCCAGCACCGCGAACCGGATCATGCCTCCGCCGGTTCTTCCGCCGTGTCCCTCGTCACGCCGCACTCGCAACAGTCGCTGCAGCGCCCGCACCGTTGGCACCGGTGATTCGCGCACGCGTCCTTCGAACAGTACACGCAAATCTCAGTCGACGGCTCCCCGCAGATGCTGCATTCAAACACAAACGTCTCCACTTTCGTCGCCCCATTTAACACGTTCACTTCCCTTTCCCCGATGGCGCCTGCCGGCTCAAGATCCCGCGGCATCGCTGCGCCTCGCGGTCCATCACCTGGTATTCCTGCTCCCGCTGCGACGCCAGGTCGGTCAGATACTGGCGGAACTGCGCGACGTTCCGGCTCCCTTCGTCCACCACCCCCTGCATCACATCCGCCGTCGCCGGGTTATCGTACTTGCGCACGCCGGCGATCAACGTGGCCAGCTCCCCATCGAGCGCTTCCATCCGGAAATAAGTGTCCATCGCCAGGCTCAGCTTGTCCGGGTCCGCCGCCAGCCGCTTCGCCGAAGTCAGGAAGTAGTCGGCCTCGTTCGCCGCAGTCGCCTTCTGCTGCACGTAGGCATACGGCGCGCCCGCCTTCACCCACTGCTCCGGCTGCATCTGCGCGAGCAGCGGCTTCAGCCTCCCGGTCTGCGCCTGCAGGGCGTCCAGCGTCTTCCGCACGTCCCACGGCGCCTCCACCCCTTTGCTCTGCGCCGCCGGCGTCTGCCCCATCGCGTACACCATGCTCCCAGCCACCAGCAGCATCAGACAAGTTTTCATACGCGGATCGCGCTCCCTCTCCAGTTTCGCACGCTCATTTTCCTCCGGACCGCCCGCTTCGCCGGGTTCTCGTGGTCCCATGACCCCCCGCACGGCGTCAAGGAAAGCGCCGCAACTGCGGGAATCGGCGATTTCCTCCCCGATTTTTCAAGCTTTCAAGTATAGATTTCAAAAAAGCTGTATCAGAAAAATTCGTTGACAATACCCGGAGTTGATGGTAAAAAAAGTCTACCGCGTTCCCACCGAGGATTCGGCACGCACGCCGGAATTCCTCGAAGG
>DAIDIH010000050.1 GCA_027459465.1 Bryobacterales bacterium
AGGCGCCGGCATCTTCTTCAAAGTCCTCAACACCCCCGCCCGCATCGACGTCGTCGAAAAAATGGGCCACCTCGAACGCGCCGACGCCGAGTTCCTCCGCGACGCCGCCGCCCTCTACCGCTCCATCGACCACGGCCTCCGCGTCCACGACGGCCACGCCGCCGGCAACCTCCCCACCAACGAAGTCGCCCGCGAAACCGTAGCCGCGCTCGTCAAGCGCTGGACTCCCGAGCACTTACACCAGCAGCCTCTGGAAACCACCGTCACCCAGATGCGCCACCGCACGCGCGAGATCTTCGACCGCCTGTTTCAATGACTCCGCGCCGCAGCCACCGCCGCTAGAAACTTCTTCGCCCGCTCTTCAAACACTTCGTACTTGCCGGCTTTGATCGTAGCCCCGTCGATTAACTCCGCCCCTACGCCCGCCGCGCAAGCCCCCGCCTTCAGAAACTCGCCGATCGTCTCCAGATTCACCCCGCCCGTGGGAACCATCTCGATCTGCGGAAACGGAGCCTTCAGCGCCTTGATGTATTTCGCCCCGCCCATCGCCCCCGCCGGGAATATCTTCACCGCGTCCGCTCCCGCTTCCCACGCCGCCAGCACTTCGGTCGGCGTAAGCGCCCCGGGCACAATCGGTTTCGAATACCGCCGCGCCATCTCGATCGTCTTCAGGTTCAGGCTCGGCGTCACGAAAAACTCCGCCCCCGCCAGCATGCACGCCCGCGCCGTCTCCGGATCGAGCACCGTCCCCGCTCCCAGCACAATCTGGTCGCCGAACTGATCGGCAATCTTCTCGAGCGCCCGGATCGCCCCCGGCACCGTCATCGTAATCTCGGCCGCCCGGATGCCTCCGCGGTAAATCGCCTCAATGGCCTGTATCGCGCTCGCCGCGCTCTCCGTGCGAACCACCGGCACAATGCCGATGTCGCGAATTGCGGATAGGATGGATTCTCTCGTCATGTTCTCTCTGTGCGGATAACTTCCGCCTCCAGTGTATCCCTCCCCCCGTTACGGCTTCTCGTCCGGCGCCCCTTCGAGCGGCACATGCAACCCCACCAGCGCATACGCCTCCAGCAACGCACCCGCCGCCGGACCGTGCTTCGCCTCCGCCACCGTGTTCCCCGCCACCCCTCCCGCAATGTGCGAAAAATTCTCCCGCACCATCGTCGACCGGAACACCCCGCCGATCGGACAAATCAGCGCGCCCTCCCTCTGCCGGAACAACTGCTTGCGCACCGCCTCCGCCAGCGCCGCCAACGCCCCCGCCGCCTTCACCAGAATCGACGCCGCCACCGCATCCCCCGCATCCGCCGCTTCATCCACCAGCCTCGCCAGCCGCGCAATCTGTGGCCGCGTGAACTCGGGCGTGTAGAAACGATGCAGCAACTCATTCGCCGTCGTCGCCCCGCTGGCGTCGAGCAGCCGTCCTCGCAGCGACGTCGCCGGCCCCCAGCCTTCTTCATAACGAAGCGAAGCCCGCAACGCCTTCCGCGTAATGTCGAACGCGCTCCCCTCGTCCCCGAACACGTACCCCCAGCCTCCGGCCCGCGCCTTCCGCCCCGCCGCATTCCGCCCCAGCGCTATCGAACCCGTGCCCGAGATCACAATCAACCCCGCCTCGCCGCCCGTCGCACCGATCAGCGCAATCCAGGCATCGTCGGTCACCTTCACCCGCTCCGCGGGCAGCAGCGCCTTCACAATCTCCTCTTTATCGTCCGGCCCCCCGCTGAATCCCAGGCACGCTCCGCCGAACCGCACCGCCGCAAAGTCCAGTCCCGCCGCCTCGCACGCCTGCCGGACCGAATCGCGCACGGCATTTTCGAGTTTCGCCCGCCCCTCGCCCGCCGACGCGTGATTGCACGGTCCCGCCAGCCCCATGCCCAACACACGTCCCCGCCCGTCGCCGATCATCGCCGTCGTCCGGGACTGCCCGCCATCCACACCAAGAAAAAGTTTGTCCGTCATTATTCGATCCGGTACAGCCGCGTATCTCCGCTCTCGCCGATCAGTTTCAATCCCCAATACTCCGCGTTCCCGCGCAGGTCCTCCGCGCCATAGGCGTCCGTATTCACCAGGAAATAATGCAGCCCCGCCTGCTTCAGCGTCGCCATCGCGTCCCGCCGCAGGCTATAGGGCACGGGCGCGGCCTCGACGCGCGGCGCGCCACTCAACTCCACCCACTTCCCGTCGCCCGCCTCGCCTACCACCTGCAGGCTGGGCCCCGCTTGATCCGGCGTCAGCGTCAGTTCCACTCCATCCACCATTCTCGCCTGCATCAGGTCCAGCGTAAGCGACATCCCTGCGCGCTCCGCCTGCCAACTCCGCCATCGCGTCGCCAGGTTGTTGTCAAAAGCCAGCGGCGCATCCCACGCATCCGGCCGCGCCGTCACCCGCCACGCCGTCGACCGCGGAATCTCCTTCCCCCCATTCATCACCCGAAACTCCGTCACGCTCCACTTCGCCGGCGAGCTCACTTCGTTCACCACCCGGACCCTCCGCACCATCCGCGGCGCAAAGCCGAACCTCATCCGCACCGAAGGCTGGTACCCGCTGCTGATCGCGCTGAAGATCGCATCCTGCAGCGTCTCCGCCCGCGCCGACTCGTACGACACCACCACATCCCGCGCCGTATAAGCCTCCGCCACCTGAAACATGCTGTATACCCGCTCGCCCGCCGGAACCAGCCTGTCCAGCATCCGGTCAATCGAATACCCCGGAAAATGCTCGGTCAGCCACCGGTCCTCCGGAACCACCCGCAGCCCCGCCCGCCACGGCCACGTCGCGTCCAGCCGCCACGCATACGGCGAACAATACCGCGGCGTCACCACCGGCAGCGATATCGCCGCATGAGCCAGCGCCACCCCCGCCGCCAGCCCCGGATGCACCCGCCCCAGCACCATCCCCAGCGCCAAAGCCGCGAACGGCAATGCCGGAATCAGAAACCGCGCCCCGATATTCTCCGGATAAGCCGCCGCCGCAAACAGCGCCGCCAATAAAACAAATCGCCCTTCTTTTGTCCTCAGCGCCAAAAGCCCCAGCGGAACCAGCAGAAATAGCGGCCCCAGAAACCCCTCCGTCCGCTCCCCAAACCAGAACAACTGCCGCGGCAGGTCCCCATACCCCGTCATCCCGTAATGCCGCAACTGCTCGCCCCACTCCGTCACAAACGACGGGTGAATGTTCGGATTCGGAAACACCGTCGCCAGAAACGGCGTCACCGGATCGCCCATAATAATCCAGCTCTTCACCGTCCACGGCAAAATCCACACCGCCGCGGCCAGAGCCACCACCCCCAGCGGCCGCCACAGCGCCCGCCGCGCCCGCCGCCCGTTCCACGTGATAACGACAACCGTGAACACGAGTATCGTCGCCGCCGTGTACTTCATCGAGAACGCGAATCCCCCCAGCGCCCCCGCCGCCGCCAACACCCGCAAGTCCTCCGGCTCATCCACCCACATCCGCGTCAGATACGCCGCCCCGAACACTGCCGTCACCACCGCCGCGTCCACGTAAGCGCACGTCCCGTCCGCTCCCACCACCGGCGAGCAGAACACCGCAATCGCCGCAAACACCGCCGCCGGAGCAAACCCGTACCGTCGCCCATAGCTCACCACCAGCCACGGCAGCAGCAGCAAAAACCCGAAATGCACGAGCGAAGCCGCCGAGTGCTTCCCGAACTCGAACGCGAACAGGAACAGCATCTCCGTCCCCGCCGGCATGTTCTTGTAAAAATCCGACCGCATCGGCCGGAACCCATGGTCCCGCGCGATATGCGACACCAGCCCCAGATGATACGTCGACCCGTCCGGGCTCATCTCCGGCGACAACGCATACGGCAGATACAGCACCACGTACCCCGCAAACACGGCCACGAACAACCACCGCCACGCCCGCGCCATCTCCGGAGCCGCCGGCGCCGCCGCCCGCCGTCGCGAAACCCGCCATCCCCACGCCAACAAGGCCGCGCCCACCGCCAGGCACACACCCCGGTGAAACACAGGGAGAGCAGCCATCGCGAACACCACCAGGCTCAGCAACGCCCCGCCCAGCAAAAACGCGAACAACCGCCGCTCCAGCGCGTTCAGCGCAAGCCGCAACTTCTCGATGAGCACCACGCCCAGCGCATAAGCCGCGCCCGCGGTAAACAAAGCCCCAAACAATATGTAGGCCAGTTGTTTCATCCCGCGCGCGCGAACCCGATCCGCACCAGAATAACCCCGAACCGCTTATGATCCGCCGGCGACACGTACACTTTGTCAAGCGCAATCCCCGCCGTCGCCCGCTTCAGCGGACTCACCCACCCCTCCGGAACCGCCGCCTCGAAGTGTTTCACCCCCGGCGTCGTGTACCGCTCCGTCCCAACCACGTGCCCGTTCACCAGGAAGTTCAGCGTCACCGGGCCCGTCTGCTTGAACCCGTCATCCCAGATCGCAAAGTCCGCCGTGAACCGCAGCCGGTCCACCCGCTCCAGCATCACCCATACCGCCGGGTTCGCCTCCGTCCACCGCCACCCCACCCCCGGCGCCGGCGCATAAATCCCGCTCAGAATATGATCCGAAGCATCCGGCGACGCCATATCCACCACCATCGCCGGCGGCAGGCTCGCCGCCGAAAGCGCCTCGTGCTGCGGAGGCACGGAAAACCACGGCCCGTCGCCCCCGCACCCCGCAAGGGCGAACAGGAGGGTAGCGGCAGCAGCCGCTGGGGGGGAGAAGCGTGGCACGATGGTCGTCGCGAAATCCGAGGGTATCACGCGGACGCTTGCACCGACGCCTGATCCGCTACGTCCCCCGTACCGCCGCGGCCACGGCGCCGGATCCGTCAGGGCCGCGGAGCCGCACCAGGCCGCCGGGACGGAATTCGAACACATAATCGAACTGCGCCAAGTCGGCCGCTGAAAGACGCTGCTGCCGCTGAAGGCTTACACGCGCCGTACGGTCGCGCCACACGAGTTCGGCGATGAACTTCATGTCCCAAAAGCCCGGAAACGGGTCATTGAGAAACAGAGCTCGAGCGGCAGCTTTCACCTTCGGCTGGACGGCCTCGACCTGAGTAATCGCATACCACGTTCGCTCCCCGTACTCCGCACCGCCGGCCCGGATGAATTTTGCATGATGCCACGTGAGGCGCGCGAACAGCAGGAAGAGGACGCAGACGAACCCGTACTTGACGGCCTCAGCCGGCAAGAACTGGAAGACCCGGCGGCAGCCGAGCCTCGCACCGGCCGCCACCGCGATCTCCGAGGCGACCCAGCAACAGCCGAAGTACGGGATCAAAAGCTCCGGCCCACCACGGTCTATGAATGCGATCGGCAACGGGCTCACCGCCACGATAACAAGGGCGAGGCCGAGGCCCCGGGTCTTTAGAAGCCATACGGCGAGAAG
This sequence comes from Bryobacterales bacterium, assembly GCA_027459465.1. Classification (GTDB taxonomy): domain Bacteria; phylum Acidobacteriota; class Terriglobia; order Bryobacterales; family Bryobacteraceae; genus JAJYKC01. The sequence goes on from DAIDIH010000050.1 coordinate 5,385, forward strand.
GAGCAGGGCGGCGGACAGGAACAGCGCCACAGGACCGATGGAGCCCGGCAAGTACGCCACCGACCCCGCAAACCTGCCCATCCACCCCCAATACTGCTGAGGCGTAAGCAGTGGCCGGTACCCGGGAACCTGGATCAGGGCGTCCCGCCCTGTGAGCTTCCCGCAGATATAGACCACCGTCAGTCCGGCCGACGCCAGAGGGGCCGCCCCTGACGCACGAAGCCACGCGCGCGAGAACACGAGCGACAGCGGCCGGGGTAAATGAAAAATCAGCTCGTACGCAAGCACGACGATGGGTAGACTCACCGCCATCTCCTTCGCGTCTAGTGCGCAAATGTACAGAGCCAGAAACGCCGCCATCTGCCGGCCGGAAATGCGTTCGCATCGAGCGCGAACGGAAATGTAATACGTCAGCGCAAGCAGCCAGGAGGCGCAGCATAGGACGTCATAGACATAGGAACCGGCGAAGTAGGCGCCCGCCGTCTCCCGGTGGTAACAGAACGCCAAACTGGTAAGGCCCGCCACAAGCCTGCTACTGCCAAGGTTCCGTACAACCCGCCAAACCAGATAGGTGTTCACCATCATCAGGGCGAACAAGACCAGGTGATACGGAAGTGGGTCCAGACCAAAGAGTTCGAATAGAAGCCAGTAATACAATCCTCCGAGCGGACGATAGTATGTGGACGGAAAGAGAACAAGCCCACGGAGGAGCGCCTCTGGCCCGTGGCTCCAGTAATAGTAGATGTTCATCATCTCGTCAGGGCCAAAACGGAACCGAAGAGATGGCCCCGCGAGCCAGCCGATCCAGGCGAAGATGAACAGGCCGCCCACCAGTGTTGTCCGCTCCGGCTTTCGAACGCGACGAAGCGGGAACAAATCACGCATGACAGGCCCCATCCTGACGCACGAGTGCACCTCGCTGGCAACGCGCCATAACGATCAGCCAACCACGAGCCCGTGCCCCACAGGCACAACGGACACGCCCCCGAGCCGATGCGGACAAAACCAAGCGTTGCAACCTCTTAGTGTAGTTCACTCCCCCCTCGCTTCCCACCTCCGCCCAAGCGCCGTTGAACCCCCGATTTCGCCATACACCGAAGAAAATACACAATTTGACGCTCGACTCTGGCATTCCGCCAAGTAGGCGTCCTATACTGCCTTAGAAGAACGAGATCCAGAACCGTAAGGCGGAGCACGGTCACTTCGCGGATTGCGGTAGCATTCACACATTTCAAAACGAGTGGAGAAGCTCAGCATTCAAGCCCATGCATAAACCAATCAAGTACGTGGAAAAAGCAGTGACAGTGGCTGCCGGCGCAGCCTGGGTGGTTTTCGACAAGTTAAACCAGATCCGGCCGAACCCTTCCTTCACCCCGAAGTGGTCCGACAAACCGCTGCTGAAAAGCTACGAGAAAATGAAGCCGAAGCTGGGCTGGCCGCGGGAAACCGACTCCCTCTGCCCCAAGTGCATCCCCGAGATCCGTAAGAAAATCCTCGACGGCGAACTCCCCGTCGACATCCTCCGCAACGAAAAGGTCGGCGAGATCAAGGCCCGCATCGTCGAAAAGGACGGCAAAATCGTCATGGAGAAGGACTGCCCCATCCATGGCCACTTTGAAGACGTCATGTCCATCGACCCTGCCTTCTTCAAGCACCTCGAAGACGTCTTCCCTGGCCGTGACATCCGCGCCCACAATGACGCCGGTCTCCACAAGCACGGCTCCTCCAACATCACCCACGGCCGCGGCTCCGTCCTCACCATCGACCTCACGAACCGCTGCAACATGATGTGCGATCCCTGCTTCATGGACGCCAACCAGGTCGGCTTCGTCCACGAACTGAGCTGGGAAGACATCAAGCGGTTGCTCGACAACGCCATCTCCATCAAGCCCCACCGCCAGATGTCGGTCCAGTTCTCCGGCGGCGAGCCCACGCTTTCCCCGTACTTCCTCGACGCCGTCCGCTACGCGCGCAAGGTCGGCTACAACAGCGTCCAGGCCGCCACGAACGGAATCGAGTTCGCCAAGAGCCTCGAATTCGCCGAAAAGGCCGCCGAAGCGGGCCTCCGCTACGCCTACCTCCAGTTCGACGGCATCGGCAACGCCGCCAACTCGCACCGCGCCGTCGGCAACCTCTTCGACGTCAAAATCCAGGCCATCGAGAACCTCCACAAAGCCGGCGTCGAAATCGTCCCCGTCACCACCATCGTCAACGGCATCAACAACGAGCAGGTCGGACAGATCATCAAGTTCGCCCTCGATAACCCCAAGAAAATCTCCTTCCTCTCCTTCCAGCCGGTCTCCTTCACCGGCCGCGATGAAGAGGTCACCGACGAGCGCCGCACCGCCCAGCGCTACACCCTGTCCCACCTCGCCCACGACGTGAAGAGTCAGGTCGGCATGGGCGAACCCGTCCGCGACTGGTTCCCCATCTCCTTCATGAGCACCTTCAGCGACTGGGCGGACTTGATCCATGGCCCGCAGGCCGAGTGGGGCCAGCTTAGCTGCGGCTGCCATCCCAACTGCGGCATCGGCATGGCCGTCATGGTCGACAAGGAAACCAAGGAATTCCGGCCCGTCACCGCCTTCCTAAACGGCGACCAGCTTGCCAAGGACGTCGCCAAAGTCAACGACGCCGCCCGCGGCCGCTTCCTCTCCGTCTTCGGCATGGCCCTCGCCCTGCTCCGCAACTACAACCCCTTCGAGGCGCCGACCCACTTCAAACTCGCCGACCTCATGAAGAAGTTCGACAAGACCTTCGGCGCCACCGGCCATAACTACGGCAAGGTCTCCGGCGAACGCACCAAGCAGGACATCGAACTCCGCCGCCGCGACCGCTGGAACTTCCTCTTCATAGCCGGAATGTGGTTCCAGGACCTGTTCAACTACGACTTCCGCCGCACCGAACAGTGCATCATCCCCTACGCCACCCAGGACGGCGAAATCAGCTTCTGCGCCTATAACACCGGCGTCGGCTGGCGCAACATCATCGAAAAAATGCACATGACGGCCACCCTCACCAAGTGGTACGAGGAAAAAGGCCGCCACGAAATCTTCGCCGGCAACAAGAAGGTCGCCCTCCCCACCCTCGAACACCACCTCGTCCTCGACGAAGCCGCCGTCAAC
>DAIDIH010000051.1 GCA_027459465.1 Bryobacterales bacterium
CCTCCCTCGCCCCCATCTATCTCCGCTCCACTTACTCGCCCGACCCGACTTACTTGGGCATTCGTACATTACTTACGATCCATAACTTAGGTTACCAGGGACGGTACGGAAGTTATGTCATGGGAGACATCGGACTTCCTATGTCGCTCTTCCATCGCGACGCGCTGGAGTACTTCGGCGACGTAAACTATCTCAAGGGCGGCATCGCGTTCGCCGACGCCATCAACACCGTCAGCCCCAACTACGCCCGCGAAATCCAGACCCCCGAGTACGGGTTCGGCCTCGATGCCTTCCTCCGCGCCCGCTCTTCGCGCCTGTCCGGCATCCTCAACGGCGTCGATTACTCGCAGTGGAACCCGGAAACCGATCCCGACATCGCGCAAAATTACTCGGCCTCGAACTTAGCCGGCAAGCGCGAGTGCAAGCGCGCCCTGCTCGCCGAACTCGGCCTCCCCGATTCGCTCAATCGCCCCCTCATCGGCATCGTCAGCCGCTTCGCGGACCAGAAAGGCTTCGACCTCGTCGAGCAGGTCGCCGCCGACATTGCCGGCGAAGACGCCGCTGTCGCCGTGCTCGGCAGCGGCGAACCGCGCTTTGAAAACAGCTTCCGCCAGTTCTCCCAATTCTGGCCGCACGTCTTCGGCGTCCGCATCGGCTACAACGGCCCCCTCGCCCACCGCATCGAAGCCGGCGCCGACATGTTCCTCATGCCCAGCCGCTACGAACCCTGCGGCCTCAACCAGATCTACAGCCTCCGCTACGGAACCATCCCCATTGTGCGCGCTACCGGCGGCCTCGATGATACGATTGAACCAGGCACAGGATTTAAGTTCTGGGACTATTCCCCCTGGTCTCTGATGGGCGCGATCCGTTCCGCGCTCGAGGCTTGGCGGGACCGGAAACAGTGGTCCGAAATGATGGTCCACGCGATGGCGAAAGACTTTTCCTGGCAGGTCTCGGCCGCTGAATACGCCGCTCTTTACCGGCGCCTCATCGGCTGACGCGCCTCGGGCCGGGTGAATCCTTTGGCCTGAAATTGCATCCTTTTAGGCAGGAGTTAAGCGAAACAAATGGCCGGTGCGAATACCCTGACGTTTACAGACGCTACGTTCGAACAAGACGTGCTTTCCGCCGAGGTTCCCGTTCTGGTGGACTTCTGGGCCGAGTGGTGCGGGCCCTGCCGCATGATGAGCCCCACCGTCGACGCCGTCGCGACAGACTACGCCGGCAAGGTGAAGGTCGGAAAACTGAACGTAGACGACAACGGCGGAACCGCGATGCGCTACAACATCCGCGGCATCCCTACCCTGCTCTTGTTCAAGGGCGGCAAGATCGTCGAGCAGCGCGTCGGCGCCGTCGGCAAGTCCGAAGTGCAGAAGATGCTCGACGCCCACCTGGGATAAATCCGAGTCGTTGGCCCGCACGCCCGCCGCACCGGCGGGCGTAGTTGTGCCGGCTCATTCCGCGCGGCCTAGGTTTCCCAGGACGAAAGGCTCTTGAGCCGGGACCCCGTGCCGGTCCAGAATGAAGGGTGGCGCCGACATGGCTTTAAACAACCCGGCAGTCGCCGAAGAGACAGCGGATCTGGTCTGCACCCACAATTTCGAGGGTGCGATCCTCAGCGTCGACGGCCCACTCGAAAAACTCACCGGGTACACGCTGCAGGAAGCCGGCCACATGCGGCTCAGCGACCTGATCGAATCCCCCTACTTCGAGCAGGAGCTGCAGGACGTCATCGACCAGATCGGCGGCGGAGCTCCCGTGCTGCGCCGTATGGTGCTCCGGACCAAATCCGGCGGGCGCGTGACGTGCGAAACATTTTCGCGAATTTTGTTTGATAAAGGCAAGCCCATAGCCGTGCGCTGGATGGCCTGGCAGCCGCGGCCCGATTCCAGCCCCGACCGCGACCGGCCCACCGACCCGGAACTGGAAAACCGGCTCGCCCGCTTCAGCAAACACCTCAAGCACCTGCACCGGCTCAATGTCCGCAAGTACAACTCGCTCGATCAGGTGTTCGACGATTTTCTCCGCACCGGCTGCGAGATCTTCAGCCTGCCCGCCGGCCTGATTCACTCGGGCAACCGGGACGGCCAGCAAATCCGGGCCGCCTACGGCCTTCCGGAAGGCTTCACCGTCGCCGCTGACGGCCTCGATGTCGGCAGCCAGCTCAGCGCTCCGATTCTGGTCGACGGCAATCTCTACGGGAGGTTGAGCTTTCTCTCGGTGACCGGCCCTCGCCGGCGCTTCTCGCCCGAAGAACGCGAAATCGTCGAGATGATGGGCCGCAGCCTCGGCCGCTCAATCTTCGAACATCAGATCCGCGCAGACAGCGGGCGCGCCGCGCGGCTCGAGCGCGACCGCAACGAGATGCTCGAAATGATCGCCGCCAGCGAGCCGATCGAGGCCGTGCTCGAGCACCTCGTCCGCATGATCGAGCGGCAGTGCGCCGGCGGCCGCGTGGCGGTGATTCTGCTCGAAGATCAGCGCGTGGCCCAGGTGATCGCGCCCGGCCTTCCGCGCTTTTACTCCCGGCTGGCTTCGCGCATCGAAGCCGTCACCGGAGCCGGCGAGCAAAATTCGCCGGCGGCGCAGCGGAACGCGCTGCTGCGGCGGCTGGGTATCGAGACTGCGGCGTCGGCGGCGCTGCTGTCGGGCTCCGGGCAACTCCTCGGTTTGCTCGCTCTGCACTTCCCGGAAGGACGAACCGCGCGCGCCGAGGACCAGTCGTTGCTCGACACGGCCGCGCGGCTCGCCGCGATCGCCATTGAAAAGCGCCAGCTCGCCGGACGGCTCGAGCACCAGGTCACGCACGACGATCTGACCGATCTGCCGAACCGGCTTTATCTGATTGAGCGCATCGGGGAGGCGATCCGCTCGGACGCCGGCGAGTTTAAGGTGCTCTACCTCGACCTCGACCGCTTCAAGCAGATCAACGACGCGCTCGGCCACTCGGTCGGCGACCAGTTGCTGCGCCTGGTCGGCGAGCGTCTCCGCGAGGTCACCGGGGTGGCCGGCTTCGTGGCGCGGCTTGCCGGCGACGAGTTCGCCGTGCTGCTCGGCTCGCTCTCCGAAGCGGCGCCGGAGCGCCCGGACCCGGCCGGCTTCCTCGAGATGATGCGCAGGCCGTTTCTCATCGGCGGGCGCGAGGTGTTCGCCACGGCCAGCATCGGCGTCAGCCAGTATCCGCGCGACGGCGAGGAGCCCGAACTGCTTCTGCGCAACGCCGAGCGCGCGATGCAGCAAGCCAAGCGCCACGGCAAGAACGACTGGCGGCAGTCCACGCGGGAGTTGCAGACCGCGCCGCTCGATGTGCTCGAGGTGGAGAACGCGCTGCGGCACGCGCTCGACAACGGCGAGTTCCTTCTGCGCTACCAGCCGATCGTGCTGATGGACGGCTCGCTCGACGGCTTCGAGGCGCTGCTGAGCTGGGACCATCCGGTGCTCGGCTGGATTTCGCCGTCGATGTTCATCCCGCTGGCCGAAGAAGCCGGCCTGATCACCGAGATCGGAACCTGGGTGCTCGAACAGGTCTGCGCGCAGGGCGCGGCGTGGCGGCGGCTTGGCTATGCGCCGGTGCGGGTGGCGGTGAACGTTTCGGCGCTGCAGTTCGGCCGGCCGGGCTTTTTCGAAGCGGTGCGCTCGGCGATCGTCAACAACCAGATGGAAGCCCAGTGGCTGGACCTCGAGCTGACCGAGAGCGTCGTGCTGCGCGACATCGAGGGCTCCTCGGCGCTGATGCAGCGGCTGCGCGCGATGGGCGTTCGCGTCTCGATCGACGATTTCGGAACCGGTTACTCGTCGCTGAGTTATCTGCGGCGGCTTCCGCTCGACACGCTGAAGATCGACCGGGCGTTTCTGCGCGACCTCACGAGCCCTGGCGGCTCGATGCCGCTGGTGCAGACGATCGTGAACCTGGCGCACCAGCACAGCCTGGAAGTGATCGCCGAAGGCGTCGAAACGCAGGAGCAGCTTGACTTACTCCGCGCCGCCGGATGCGACAAAGCGCAGGGCCATCTGTTCGGGCGGCCTCAGCCCGCCGCGTCGGTCGAGCCTCTGCTGCGCGGCCGCCATGTCGGGCGGGTCGAGTTCCCGTAGGGGGCGCGGATAAGTTAGCCGTGACGCCCGCGGGCGGCGACTAACTCTTCGATGTTGACTAAGTCGGTCGGATACGCGCCGGTGTAACAGGCGTAGCAGTAATGCCTCTGGGTGTCCTCGACCGCGTCGTGCAAGCCGTCCATGGAAAGATAAGCGAGCGTGTCGGCCTCGACGAACCGGCGGATTTCTTCGATGGAATGATTCGCCGCGATGAGTTCGGCCGAGTTCGGCGTGTCTACGCCGTAATAACACGGCGAGATCGTCGGCGGGCAGGAGATGCGCAGGTGGACTTCACTTGCGCCGGCGCCGCGGACCATGCGGACGATTTTTCGGGAGGTGGTGCCGCGGACGATCGAATCGTCGACGAGCACGACGCGGCGGCCTTCGAGCAGATGGCGGACCGGATTGAGCTTCAGCTTCACCCCGAAATCCCGGATAGCCTGCGAGGGTTCAATGAAGGTGCGTCCGACGTAGTGGTTGCGGATGAGGGCCTGGCGGTAGGGGATGCCCGACTCGGAGCTGAAGCCGATGGCGGCGCTGACGCCGGAATCCGGCACGGGCACGACGACGTCGGCTTGGACCGGGGCTTCGCGGGCGAGCAGGCGGCCCAGGTTTTCCCGCGAGGCCTGCACGGGGCGGCCAAAGACGATCGAATCCGGGCGGGAGAAGTAGACGTGCTCGAAGACGCACTGGGAGCGCTTCTGCGCCGGGGCGTAGCGCTCGCGGGTGAGGCCGCCGGGGCCAGCGATGACCATTTCGCCGGGCTCGACGTCGCTTAAGTACACGGCGTTTATGAGATCGAAGGCGCAGGTTTCCGAAGCGAAGACCATGGCCGGCGGGGCGCTATCGCGTTCGAGTTGGCCGAAAGCGAGGGGGCGGAAGCCGTAGGGGTCGCGGGCGACGATGACGCGGTCCTGCGCGACGCAGACAAGCGAGAAGGCGCCTTCCAACTGCAGCAGAGCCTCGCGGAGAGCGCCTTCGATGGTACGTTCGCGCGAGTGTGCGATCAGGTGGAGGATGACCTCCGTGTCGCTGGTGGCCTGGAAGATGGACCCGGCGCGCTCGAGATCCCGCCGAAGTTCCTGCGCGTTGGTGATGTTGCCGTTGTGGGCGATGGCAATTTTGCCCTTGTTGCAGTGGACCGAGAAGGGCTGCGCGTTGAGAAGCACCGTATCGCCGGCGGTGGAGTAGCGCGTGTGGCCGATGGCCATGTCCCCAGGCAAGCCGGACAGCACGGAGGGGGTGAAGATGTCGGCGACGTGGCCCATCGCCTTGTGACAACGGATCTCGCGGCCATCGCTTGCGGCGATGCCGGCCGACTCCTGCCCGCGGTGCTGCAGGGCGTAGAGGCCGAGGTATGCGAGGTTCGCCGCCTCCGGATGGCCGTAGATGGCGAAAACGCCGCATTCCTCGTGGAATTTGTCAAACATGATGAATCCGCAGTGGGGAGGTGTGCGGGTTAGACATGGAGCGCCCTGTCGAGAGCCGTTTGCCACTCGTCTTGAAGCTGGGCCAATGCACAGTCGATGAGGACGCCTGAAGAGTTACGAATCCGTAAAGACCCTTTCATCGTAACACCGATAACCGGCGCTTCCACCCCAAATTCCGTGGCGATTAACTGAACCTTATCGACCGCCGTGGTGGAGATGAGAATTCGGGACGGGGCTTCGTGAAAAAGCAGGAGTTCGGGCTGAAGACCGGAGTCCAGAAGGCAAGCGGCGCCGATGGAATTCGGGCCGAAAGAGGCCTCGGCGAGGGCGACGGCGAGGCCTCCATCGCTCAAATCGTGAACGGATTCGGCGAGGCCGTGGCGTACGATTTTGCGGACGGCGCTCTGGACGCGTTTTTCGAGGTCCATGCCGAGCGCGGGCGGCAGGCCCCAGAGCGCGTCCAGGATGACCTTGGCGTACTGGGTTCCTCCGAAGCGGGCCGGATCCGGGTGGCCGAGTCCGCCGAGCAGGACGATGGAGCGGCCTTCGGCCTGGAAGTGCATGGGGGGCGGGGCGGCGCCGGTGATGACGCCGACGGCGCCGAACACGGGCGACGGATAGATCGCCTCGCCGAGAGTTTCGTTGTAGAGGCTGACGTTGCCGCCGGTGATGGGAACTTCGAAGAAGGCGCAGGCTTCGGCCATGCCCTCGACGCTTTCGACGATTTGCGCCATGATCTCCGGGCGCTCGGGGTTGCCGAAGTTGAGGTTGTTGGTGGCGCCGGCGGGTTCGGCGCCGGCGCAGGAGATGTTGCGGCAGGCCTCGGCGACGATTAATTTCGTGCCTTCGCGGGGGTCGAGGGTGCAGTAGCGGCCGTTGCCGTCGAGCGAGATGGCGAGGGCGGTTCCGTTTTCCTTGACGCGGACGACGGCCGCGTCAGCGCCGGGACCCGAGACGGTGTTGGTGCGGACCGTGTAATCGTACTGGCGCCATATCCATTTTTTGGAGCAGAGGTCGGGCGAGGCGAGGAGTTTGCGGAGGCTCGCGTTCGCATCGGCGCGGGGGATGGGCGGGGCTTCGAGCGGGACGGGGCGATAGGGCGGGACGCCGTGCGGGCGATCATAGACCGGGGCTTCGGTGGCGATCGAGTGGGCGGGGATTTCGGCGGCGATGACGCCGTGGTCGCGGACGCGGAGCATGCCGTCGCCGGTGACCTGGCCGATTTCGACGGCGTCGAGGCCCCACTTTCGGAAGACGCCGTAGACTTCTTCCTCGCGCCCGCGCTCGGCGACGAGGAGCATACGCTCCTGCGATTCGCTGAGCATGATTTCGTAGGGCGTCATGCCTTCTTCGCGCTGCGGGACGTGTTTGATGTCGAACTCGATGCCGGTTCCGGCGCGGCTGGCCATTTCGCAGGAAGAGGAAGTGAGGCCGGCGGCGCCCATGTCCTGGATGCCGACGATGGCGCCGGTTTGCATGGCTTCGAGGCAGGCCTCGAGGAGGAGTTTTTCGAGGAACGGGTCGCCGACCTGGACGTTGGGGCGCTTCTGGCTGGACTCTTCGGTGAACTCGGCCGAGGCCATGGAGGCGCCGTGAATGCCGTCGCGGCCGGTTTTGGCGCCTACATAGATGACCGGGTTGCCGACGCCCGAGGCGACGCCGCGGAAGATTTCGTTGTGGCGGCAGACGCCGAGGGCGAAGACGTTGACGAGCGGATTGCCGTTGTAGCAGGGGTCGAAGACGGTTTCGCCGCCGACGGTGGGGACGCCGAAGCAGTTGCCGTAGTGGGCGATGCCTTCGACGACGCCTTCGACGATGCGGCGGTTGCGGGGGACGGAGAGGGAGCCGAAGCGGAGGCTGTCGAGGACGGCGATGGGGCGGGCGCCCATAGTAAATATGTCGCGCAGTATGCCGCCGACGCCGGTGGCCGCGCCCTGGAAGGGCTCGATGAAGCTGGGGTGGTTGTGGGACTCGATTTTGAAGGCTGCGGCCCAACCGCCGCCGATGTCGATGATGCCGGCGTTTTCGCCGGGGCCCTGGAGGACGTGCTTGCCGTGGGTGGGGAGTTTCTTGAGATGCCGGCGGGAGCTTTTGTAAGAGCAGTGCTCGCTCCACATGACGCTGAAGATGCCGAGTTCGGTGAGGGAGGGTTCGCGGCCGAGGATGCGAACGATGCGCTGGTACTCGTCGGGTGTGAGTTGGTGGGCGGCGACGACGTCGGGGGTGATAGCGGTTGCGCTCATTGATCTACTCCGCGCACAACGCAGCGGGCCGCGGGCTTATTTTTGGAGGGACGGGGACGCGTCCCGCGGGCGAGGCTTGGAGGAGCGGGGCGCGTCCCGCGCTGTGCGCTCATCAGGCGGCCGCCCGCGCGAGGGAGCGCGCCATGGATTGGAGGATTGCGAGGCCGTCGCTCGAGCCGAGGACGAGGTCGGCGGCGCGTTCGGGGTGGGGCATCATGCCGAGGACGTTGCGTTCGCGGTTGCAGATGCCGGCGATATCGCGGGCGCTGCCGTTGGGGTTGTCGACGTAGCGGAACAGGACGCGGTCTTCGGATTCGAGTTCGTCGAGGGTTTCTTCGCTGGCGATGTAGCAGCCTTCGCCGTGGGCGATGGGCATGCGGAGGATTTGGCCGCGTTCGCAGGCGTTGGTGAAGGGACTGTTGGTGGATTCGACGCGGAGGGCGATTTCCTCGCAGACGAAGCGGAGGCCGCGGTTGCGGATGAGGGCGCCGGGGAGGAGTCCGGATTCAACGAGGATCTGGAAGCCGTTGCAGATGCCGAGGACGAGTCCGCCGGCGCGGGCGAAGTTTTTCACCGCCGCCATGACGGGCGAGAACTTGGCGATGGCGCCGCAGCGGAGGTAGTCGCCGTAGGAGAAGCCGCCGGGCAGGATGACGGCGTCGACCGAACCGAGGGTGGGCGAATCATGCCAAATAAATTCCGCCTGCTCGCCGAGGTTGTGACCGACGGCGTAGAAGGCGTCGTGATCGCAGTTGCTGCCGGGAAAGACGATGACGCCGACTTTCATGGGGATATTTTATGGTAGCAGCGGTGCGGCGGGGTTTCATGCGATGAGCGAGCGGGGGTTGCGAGACCGGGCTTGGGGGGCGATTTCGGGAATGGAAAAAACGAAGCCAGGTTCGGCGGCGAGGAGAGAGGAAGGTGCGTGACACGGCGTGCGGGGAAAGTGGGCGCGTGCGTCATGGGGAGGGGTAAGTGGGTTTGGAGTGAGGGGGTTAGCGGGATGACGCAAGAATGACGCACGAGGGGGGAGAGCGACGAGCGGGTATCCGGCGAGTGAGACATGGGGGATGAGTTGGTCCATTCCTGGCGCGGGCATTGGGGGCCGGGCTTGATTTTGGTGTAGCAGGGGGTGGGTGGGGATGGTTGCGGGGATGGTTTGGAAGTGGTTGATTGTGGGGGAGATTTGGGTGGGGGAGGGGTCGTGAATGGGTTTGTGGTGGCGGGCAGGTTCGTTAGAGCTCGGACCGGTCTATCCGCCCGGCGGATATACAATGGCGGGTGGCTCGCGCGGTGGTGGCGCCGTGCCGCCTGAATTCGAGTTTCTCAGGGAGGTTTTTTACTGTGTTCGCTGACGATTACGTTCGTAGTATTGGTCAGGCCACGGAGAACGCGGCGAAGCTCAGTCTTTTCAGTTTTCTTGTTCGTCGGTACCAATACGAGTGGCCGTACGCCGATGACGCTGGCGTTGACATTGTCTTGCAGGCTCTAAGTGGCGCTGAACTGGGCTCCCCATCGACACCGGAACAGGCTCGGGAGTTCGGGTCGACGAACCCGGGCATCGTCAGGGGGTGTATGGGTTCGCCGAGGACGCCGGAGATTGCCACGCTCCTGGCTCGGTACCGGAAGGCTGTGCTCGCGTTTCTCTGCAGGGGATCTGCCGTTCCGGTGGAAGGTGGCCATGCCGCGGGCTCGCTCGCGGCGTCGGTCGTAAATCGGGTGTTCGGCCACGAGCCGACCCCGTTCGCGAAGGAGAACGAGGAGTTTGTCGAGATCGTCTCGCGCGGGTTGGCCTCCGACCATGTTCTCTGTCCGATCCTGAGTGGGGCAGCTTACAGCGCGTCTTATGCCCGCTATGTTGCGGCAGGAGGGAAACGAGGTTTGTTCACGAATAAGTTCTTGGCGTATGTGCGTGCGCTGAGTAACCTGGCAGCCAATGACGCCGCCTTCGGCGTCTATTCGGAGACTGAGCGGGAAATTTGCGCGAACTTCGGCGAGGAGGTCCTGGCGCCTCTCAGGTCCGTGGTCTCTCTCGGCATCTTCCGCGGGCTCCCATACCATATTCTCTTCGAAGGATGAGCCTGAAGAATAGGAGTTGAGGGTCCGCTGGGCTCCTTTCTGTTTTGTGTTGCATGTGTACATGTATCGTCGTCGTCGAAGCTGTGGGAATGTGGGAATCGCGCAGCGATTTCCAAGGGCGGTGGGAGCGGTGCGAAACTGCGGAGCAGTTTTCCTCGGCTTCCACCGCCCGGCATTTCCACAGCTCCTGCTCGAAGTCATGAGCGGCCCGTTCATGCGATCTTCCGTCCGATGTGCCGGAACAGTTCGCGCTTGGCCTCTTGCATGGCCAAGGCCGCTTCTGTGTCGGACTGAGTTGCGGCTCGCGTCTTCAACTGGGCTGCTGTGATGCCCGGCCGCAGGTAGTGCTTCAGTTTGGCTACCTCTCGCAGAAGTTCGTACGGCGTCGCCCACTTGCGATAGACGCGTTTGATCTTGCCCTTGCCCACGTGCCGCAACTCGGGCACCGCACAGGGCCGGTGGAAGTTGACATAGGGATTCAGATGCTCGCTGTAGAAGCCGGTGATCTGCTCGGCGTACTGGGCGTCGATATAGCCATAGCCCAGATGCTTGCGGATCACGGCGCCGTTCTTGGCCTCCACCAGGCCGTTGTCGTTGGAATGGCGGGAGCGCGACTTGGTCTGCTCGATGAGCAGTTTGCCCAGCAGTCGTGCAACGTCGTAGTTGATGTACTCGCTGCCGTTGTCGGAATGAAAACCGCGGATCCTGAATGGAAACTGCTCGATGATCGCTTCCAGCACCGGAATCAGCCACAATTCCGAAATCTTCGGCGTGGCGGCCATCACCTGCCACTGCGTCACCTCGTCCACGGCGTTGATGTGATAGACCCCCTTCAGGCCATCGAAATCGCCCTGATGCACCGTGTCGATGCGCAGGAATCCAGGCCTTCCGTTGGGCTCCGGCCGGCGCCGTTCCCCGATGGTGACTACCGTCGGTCGCGTCGGTTCATAGCTAACGTTGCGCTTGCGGTAGGCCGCCGTGCCACGCAACCGGTAGATCTGCGCCGAACTGATCCGGGCCAGCCGCTCATAGGCCGCGATGCCGTGCACTTCATACTCCCGCTCCAGGATGCGCCGCGTCGCCGGTCCGCTCAGGTTGCCGTGCGCCTTGTCCACGTAGGCCAGCAGGTCCACGTCGGCCTTGGTGTAGCGCGCCGCGAATCGGTGCCGCTTGTACTCGGTCACCCTCACTCGCCCCGTCGCCGTGTAGGACGCGATGAGCCGCGTCACCTGCGCCCGGCTCAAGCCCGTCATCTTCTCCACGTAGCGCCGGACCACTCCCTTGTCCACCTTGCCCAGTGTTGCGTACTCATACCGCACCAGCACCCGCTGCACCCATCCGTACACCTCCGCCCGTCCCCGGCCGGCGAACTCCACCGGCCCAGCTCCACCCAGGAACGCCCGGATCTCGTCCAGGCTCATCCACTTCGAACCGTCCATGCTGATGATCAATACCCAGCATCGCGCTCCCTACCCCGCTTCAGGCTCATCTTGCATGAGAATCCGTACCCCGCTTCAGGCTCATCTTGCATGAGA
>DAIDIH010000052.1 GCA_027459465.1 Bryobacterales bacterium
TGCAATTAAGGGGGCTTGTAGCGAATTATCGACGCCGAGCGCCGCCCGGCTGGCTCTGGGAAACGGGTAGACTGAAGCCATGACCCGGAAGGCGAGTGTCGTCGTTGAGAAAGACGAGCATGGGTTCTACGCGTGGTGCCCGGAATTGAAGGGTTGTCAGTCGCAGGGGGACACGCTGGAGGAGGCGTTGGCGAACGTGAGGGAGGCGATTGAGCTTTACCTGGAAACGCTGCCTGCGGCGGAGCGCGATGTTCTTCTAAGCCAGGAGATTCTGACCACGACCGTCGAGGTGAATGCCTAAGCTCCCGCGCTGGGCCGCGGCGGAGGCCGAGCGCGCGCTGGTGAGTGCTGGTTTCGAAATGCTTCGGTCAAAGGGCAGTCATCGCATCTACGGTAAGGGATCCTGGCGGGTCACGGTCCCGTTTCATGGCGGTGCGGTTTTGCACCCGAAGATCGTCAAACAGGTGCTCGAGATTATTGATGAGGCTGGCCAAGGCGGGGCCGGCGACCGGTAGTTTCAGCTTGTGCCGGTGCTGGAGGGGACTTTCAAGGAGTATATCGGGGGGAAGGGGACGCTGATGGCGGCGGTGAATGGGTTGGTGGTGGGGTTGTAATTTTCTCTGGTAGAGTTGGGTTGATGCAGTTTCCGGAGTTGATTGAGGCACGAGCTGACGTGATGATGGGGAAGCCCTGCCTCAAAGGGACGCGGATCCCCGTGTATTTGATTCTGGAAAAGCTTGCTGCCGGCGAGACGAATGAGGGCATTCTTGCGGCGTATCCGCAACTCGGGCCTGAGCACATTCGGGCGAGTCTGCAATATGCAGCGCGGCTCGCAGCCGACGAGATCGTGCTTGCAAACCAGTGAAGTTTCTGTTGGACGAAAACCTCTCTCCGCAGCATGCGTCTGAGTTGCGAACGGAGGGGCACGACGCGGTTGCGGTCCTGGAGGCTGGCCTTTCCGGAGCGAGTGACGAACAGGTCCTGCGGTTCGCTGTCGAGAGCGGCCGTGTCCTGGTGCCGTTAGATGCCGATTTCGCAAATGTGATGCGGTTTCCTCCCGAGCGAACGCTCGGGGTCATCCGGCTGAAGGTCCATCCAGCGACCGAGGCGAGGATTCGTCAGGCGGTTCGCCGGGCCTTCCTGTTCCTTCACAACATCGATATAGCCGGACGGCTGGTCGTCGTGGACGAGGAGAAAATCCGGATCAGG
Organism: Bryobacterales bacterium; assembly: GCA_027459465.1. GTDB lineage: Bacteria > Acidobacteriota > Terriglobia > Bryobacterales > Bryobacteraceae > JAJYKC01. The sequence continues at coordinate 1,210 of DAIDIH010000052.1, forward strand.
GGATAGGCTTCGGAAGCCCGAATGCGGGCTCGGGCAAGCACCCGTTTTGGAGACGCCGGTATCTCTTTCTGGGTTTGTGCCCTATTCTCAGCGGCGGAGGTTATGGGAACGTTAGTGGCGGGGATTCTCGCCAGTGCTCGAGACGGCGTTTAAGGAGCATATCGGGTAGGGAGGCTGCTGGCGGCGGTCAGCGGGTTGGTGGCGGGTGGAGATTCCGCAGGAGGCGTTTCTGGCGGTGCTGAAGGTGGGCGGAACGCAGGAAGAATGACGCGCCGGAGCCTGCTTGCCACTGCAGCATCGGTTGTGTGGGCGCTGCGCGCGCGGGCGATGGATTCGCTGTCGCTGTACGAGTTTCACCGGAGTTTCTGGATTAACATGCATCATTTTCTTTATGCGCAGGCGCTGGAGGATGCGCGGGACCGGGAGGATGCGGGCGGGGACGCGCGGAACCAGGGGAACACGGGGCTGGAGATTCTGTTTCACGAGTCGTCGCACGTGCTGTCGGCGCGGATGCACCGGCTGCTGGGAGGCGGAGTTGGCGGCGCACACCAAGCAGCGGAAGGCGCCGCCGGAGTTGTGGCACGCGGTGATTTTCTACTGCGTGGGCGAGGTGACGCGGCGGAGGGTGCCGGGGTACGAGCCGTACGCGGACGCGCAGAAGTTATGGCAGCGGGAGTGGCCGGGGCTGTTGCCGGTGCTGGATGCGACTTTTCAGGAGTATATCGGGGGGAAGGGGACACTGCTGGCGGCGGTGAATGGGTTGGTGGTGGGGTTGTAAGGGGGGCGGCGGCGTCCTTGCTAAAATCCAGGTATGGACCGGGTGGAGGAAATCGAGGCCGCCATCGAGGGTCTGCCGCCGGAACAGTACCGGCGTCTGGCCGAATGGTTCCGGGCGCGCGACGAGGCCAACTGGGATGAGCAGATGGACCGGGACTCGGCCGCTGGCAAACTAGATTTTCTGTTCCGGGAAGCGGAATCTGAGGTAGAGCAAGGCCTCGCGCGGGACTGGCCGCCGTCCAAATAGGCTGCCCGTTGCGATCCGTCGCCACCCGCCGTTTCTGGACCTTGTTTCACGCGCTGCCCAGCGAGGTCCAAGAACTCGCCGTCAAGACCTATCGACTGTGGCGCCACCATAGGTCCCATCCATCGCTCCACTTCCGAAGGTTGCAGGGAAGCACGGACCGGTTTAGCGTTCGCATTGGACAACATCACCGGGCTCCCGGCAGAGTCAGTGAAGATACGATCACGTGGGTTTGGATCGGCACGCATGCAGAGTACGACCGGCTCGTAAATTCCTGAACCGGCTCGTTCATGGTTTCGCGGTCGGTCCAGGGCGAGTCCGCGATCTGTGCGTAATGTGTCGACGTCAGTGGCCGAAACGCGGCCACAGATGCTGCGACACGAGAATGTATATACATCTCCCGACGTGGCGGAATCCCGGTTCGAGCAGTTTTTCCATGAATCCTTTGAACTGCTCTTCCGGCGAGTCGCCTGGAAGATGCCTGAAAAACGCGGTGGCTGCGATGTCGTTTGTACAGTGGAGTTTCGCCCAAGGCAGGCCACTAAGTGCGTCCCTTTCAACCTCGATGCTGCTCACCGCTTCGGGACTCAGGTTGCACACGGCGTATATGGCGGCCTGGCTGCCAAAGTGTCCGCCGATATCATTGCGCACGTCTTTGATCAGCCGCTCGTTTGTATTGAAGAAATCAGTTGCTGCCTGCCAATGGTGATTCGTGTCGCTGTCGAAATCCGCCTCAACTGAAGTGAAATCGGGGCATTTCGAAAGCAGGCGGAGCCCTTCGGCGAATTCGTATCAGATCGCGATCGCTCGCCGCAGAAAATAGTATCGACGATACTTACCGACGTTTCGGGGCGCTGTATATTCCGCGAATGGGTCGAGAACGTCGAGATCCGGAATGCTGTCAGCGGCAATGGCAAGGGTTTTGATCCCGAGATCCTCGTACAAGACGCATAAGCGCGCGATGTACGCGTCGATGCGGCGGTCTTGGTCAGACCTGAAGACGCGGCTTAGCGTGCCACTCCGCGAGATCGAACGAAGGTGCTTGGGCATTTCGGAGAGTCCTTATGCAGCACGGTAACGCAGATGTCGCACGGTGTTAGGGTAGGCGAGGTGATGCGGCGGAACGTGCGGGGCTATGAGCCATGCGCGGACGCGCAGAAGTCATGGCGACGGGGGCGGCCGGGGGTCCGGATTCCGGCAGCCGCGGTAAACCGGGACGGGCTGTCAGTATTCCCTGGTGGTTACGATTCCCGGCTGCGGGACCGGATATCTGCCGCTTGCGTCCGCAAGGAGCGGGGCCGGGGAGTCCATGGTGAACTTTTCCACGCCCGGCGCCATTTCGTGGTCGCAGTTGAGCATCTGGTCATAGGTGATTTCCCGGCCGGTGTTGGCGGCCATGCGGCCCATGCTCGAGACCAGGCTTGCCTCGACGCCGCGTTTGACCTCGTTGTAAGGTTTGTCGTCTCGAATGGCGTCCATCAAATCGTTCCACTCGTTTTGATAGGGATCCCTCTCATCCGGGCTAATTTTGGATTCCCAAATCAGGTTTTCCGGGGCCGCCATCTGACTCTTGTACAGGCTTGACGGCAGCCCGCAGTCGCTCTTGGCGGAAGCGATGCCCATGCCCTTGGTCCCCTGCAGAGAGCTGTTGTAAATCTCCTGGCATCCGTTCATACAGCGGCCGTCAAAGAAGAACTTGGTCCCGTCGGAATAGGTGTATTCCACCGAATAGACGTCGAAATTCTGATCGACGTAGGCAACGCCATCGGGACTGACCTTGTAATGGCGGCCGCCCAAGGCCTGCGCTTTTACCGGCCATTGGTTTTTCATCCAGCCCAGATGATCGATGATGTGGATATAAAAGTCGTTGTAGCAGCCACCGCTGGCCCAAATGAAGCTGTGGAAGCGCTTCACCTGGTAGAGCAGGTCGGTGATGCCGGCCGGTTTGGGCAGCGAGAGGAAATATCCGCCAGGGCCGTGCATGCGGTAACCCCGCTGGAGAATGATTTCGCCGATCTCCCCGTTGTGGACACGGTCGGCCAGTTCCTGCATCGCCCGGCTGTGACGCGACATGAGACCGACGCCCACCTTGAGGTTGCCGGCCGAGGCCTGTTCGGCGAGCGCGAACATGCGCTTGCTCGATGGGCCGTCGGCGGTGAGCGGTTTTTCCATGAAGACGTTCAAGCGCTTCTGGATGGCGTAGTTGAAGTGCACTCCGCGAAACGCGAGAGGGGTTGCGAAGATGGCGACGTCGCCCGGGTTCAGACAATCCATCGCATGCCGATAGGCGTCGAAGCCGAGGAACTGGCGATCCGGCGGTACGTCGACCTGCGACGGGAAGCGCTGCTGTAACTTCGTCAGGTCGGTGGCGAGGCGTTCCGGGAACAGGTCCGCCATGGCGACCAGCTTGACCGGGCCTCGCTTGACGGACAGGGCGTTGGCCGCCGCGCCGCCGCCGCGGCCTCCACAGCCGATGAGCGCCACCTGGATCAGGTCGCTGCCCGCAGCGTGGACGGGAGGCATCGCAACGCTCGCTAAAACCGATAAGGCGGCCGCTGTACCGCCCGTCTTCATGAATTCACGACGACTGCTCGAATCCTCAAATGGGTCCATAGTTATTGCCTGTTTCCGCGCAATCTTGGCGGAAACGCTCCTTAGGTACGCGGTTGTAGTATATACCGGAGCAGATTTGGATGTTGCTCCAGGAGCGGGGAGCGGGTTGGCGGCGGGGTTGTAGGGGGGGTTCCGGCGAGACGGGAAGGCGCTACTTATTGGGGTTGACCAAAGCCCCGTAAACGGTGGGGCGGCTCAAGTGGTTCATCTGCGGTTGGCCTTTGCCGAACATCCGCTGGGTCATGCCGACGAAGACAAGGTCGTTGGTGGGATCGACCCAGAACCAAGTGGCGGCGGCGCCTTCCCAGTAGAAGGTGCCCTTGCCGACGACCTCGTCGGCGGTGGGCGGGTCGGTGAAGACGGCGAGGTCGTAGCCCCAGCCGTGACCGGGGCGCATGACTGCGTTTCCGATGGAGAACTTGCCGGTCATCAGGCTCGGCGGTAAGTGATTCGAGGTCATGAGGGCGACGGTGGCCGGGGAGAGGATGCGCACGCCGTCGAGTTCGCCGTGGTTGAGCAGCATTTGGGCGAAGCGCGCGAAGTCAGCGGCGGTCGAAACGAGGCCGCCACCTCCGGAGGGCGCTCCCGGCATGGAGGTGAAATCCGCTTTCGGCCCGGAGGCTTGGCCGGTGACGATGAGCTTGCCGTCCGGCCCCGCGGAGTAGAGCGTGGCAAACCGGCTGCGCTTCTGTTCCGGGACGAAGAAGGCGGTATCGTTCATCCGCAGGGGCTTGAAGATCCGTTCCTCCATGAACTCGGGCAGCGGCTTGCCGGAGAGTTTCTCGATGATGTAGCCCTGGATGTCGGACGCCACGCTGTAGACCCACTTCGACCCCGGCTGGTAGAGCAACGGCAGGGCAGAGAAGCATTTCATCATTTCGTCCAGGTTGGGGACAGCGAAGCAGTTCCTCGACATGTATGCCTTGTCGACGGGAGTGGAGCCGAAGAGCCCGTAGGTGAAGCCGGCCGTGTGGGTCATGAGTTCGGCCATGGTGGGCGGATGGGCGGGGGGTTCGGTGACGATCGCGCCGGCGCCGTCGACTTCCTTAAACACCTTCAAATCGGCGAACTCCGGGATGAATTTCGAGATGGGATCGGAGGGATGCCACTTGCCTTCCTCGTAGAGGATCATCATGGCGACGCCGGTGACGGGCTTGGTCATGGAGTAGATGCGGAAGATGGTGTCGTTCGTCATGGGAGCGCCGGAGGCAAAATCTCTCACACCGTAGGACCGTTCTTCGACTAATTTCCCGTGGCGCATTAACAGGGTGACCACGCCGGCGAGATTTTTGTCTTTGACGGGGCCTTCGATGGCTTCGTGGAGCCGGACGAGGCGTTCGGAGGAGAAGCCCAGCGACTCCGGGTTGGGGCGGGCGGGCTGAGCCGAGGCCAGAACCGGGGCGAGGAGGAGGAGGGCGAGGCTGATGCGGGCGCTGGTTCTGGGGCGGAATCGGGATTCCATTCCACGGATGATAGCGTAGGCGGGCCGCCGTGATTCCCACCGCGCGGCTATCGAGCGTCTTGCTTGGGCGCTATTCGGGTGGGGCAGCCTCTTCTGGATGGTCCGGGGAACGGCCACTCTCGTTGTGGCGTTCATTCGCGTTTGGGGGTGTGGATCGCCGGCCCTCGGTGGACGATGGAGCGGGAGGATGCAGCGGACGGTTGGGGGGAGTTGCGGGCGCGCGCGACTATTTGTTCTTACTGCGTTGGTGGGGTGACGGGGTGGGGTGTCCCGGGTCATGACTCGTGGGGGCTCCTCCCGCTTGGTAATCGGCTGTCCCCGAGGACGGGGCCGGGACAGTTTGAGTCCCTGTTTTGGTCGTGGCGGCGATGTTCTCCGGTCGGCGCAATGGCGAGGCGTCATGAGCCGAAGAATCGCCGTTCCAGGAGTGCCCGCTCAGCCGGGTTACTCTGGTCGGGCGGGAACACTGCCTTAAGATCGAATTGGAAGTATCCGGCTAGTCCGTTCCAGATTATCGCCCCGGTTTCCTGGTGCGTATCGAGACGTTTTTTTAGGGCGTCGGGTGGCTCGGGCGATAGAACGTACAGCTTTAGCCCCGAGCGGGTGCCCTCCCTGATCGCTTCATTGATGTGTGGGTCGGAGAAGCTATACCCCACGCATAGCAGACGCCTTCGTTTTCGCGCCAGTGCCCCCCGAAAGATCTCGTAGTACTTGGTCAGGAGCGGGTGTGCGGCAATCTGGACCGGCTTTGCCTGTCCGATGACCATGGTCACGCCGTCGTCTGCATACCAGTTCGAGGATCCGTGGAGCTTTATATAGTAGAATCCCGAGTCGCCCAAGAGGTCGTTGTCCACGGACTTCGGAACCTGGCATTGCTCTTCCCGGAAGTCCTTTTCGAAGTTCCCGTTGAACCAGCTATCCTTGCTCGGCAGTCCGGGTAGCGTCGGACGGGCGCCGTTGTAGTAATGGCGCTCTATAAAGAGGTCCTGGTTGAGGGTGAAGAAGAAGCCCGGTCGCCTGTTCGATCCAGCAAATCTAGAAATGAACTCCTGGACCTTAAAGATATTGTTGGCGTTGGGCGCTTCCAGGCGATTCGAGAAGGCTCGTATCTTGTCATCGATGTACGAATACGCGTCCCTGACGGCCGTCCTGAGCGCCTGTTGCTGGTCCCGCCATCCTTGCTCGTCTTCACCCAGCAGCGGCCACGGCGCGAGGACTTCGTTGTACGCGGACTCAAAGTCGAAGTTGTGACGCAAGATGTCGCGGACGCGGGAGGCTCGGTCAAGGATCGGGTTACTGAAGATGAGGCTCCATAGCTCTCTGGCGAGCGGGCCGCCGAAATTCTTAGTGAAACCTGCGCCGGTAAGGAGTATGTGTTCCCTGCAGTCTATCTCCATCGCGTCCTTAATTCTATCTGCCTTGGAGCGCTTGAGTTTTACCGCAGATGCGGTATCCTTGGCGTTTACTGTCGCTTTCGGGGATGGGGACTTGTCGGGTGGTTCGCAGCCGTTGCGATGGATAACGACTGACTATGATGCCTTCGCACAACCGGATGCCGTCGCAGAAGTCGGAGATTGAAAAAGCGGACGTGCTGGGAGAACGTCTGGTCGGCGGGGCCGGGGAGGTGGTCGCATTTATCATAGAACAGTTACGCACGCGATTCGGCGTAGGGTTGCGCGACATTAGTTCTGCCCCGCAGATTACCATCGAGGTTATTGTGTTCTACATGCACCTGGTAGATCGGCTTGCGCTTGCTCATTTGGGCGTGGAGAAGCGGGAAGCCTTCGTGGATCGGTTCATCGTCGCCGTCGTAAAGGAGGTTTCGCGAGAACTGGCCAAGCAAGTGTCCGCTGATGATTTTGTCCCGGCACTACGGGAGACATACAACCTCCGTCAGGTGCAATACGCGCGCTACAGGATGCTGATGCCGTCCGAGCGCGAGGCCCTGAAGAATACCTTGTTTTGGGAGTTCAGCAATGTTCTGTTTGGGTTTTTCGACGACCACAACCCGGTGACGCTTGCTCTCCTGAATGTCATGGTCATTGACCTGGCCGAGGTGATGCTTAAGGATGCAATGAAGGTTGATGAGGTGTTGCTAGGTTAGAACCGCGGAGTGGAGAGTGAGTGTCGTCATCGAGAAGGACGGGCGCGGTTACTACGCGTGGTGCCCGGGGTTGAACGGGTGTCAGTCGCGGGGTGAGGCGCTGGAAGAGGCGCTGGCGAACATCGGGGAGGCCGTCGAGCTTTACCTGGAAACGCTTCCGAGGGGCGGGGGGTTCCGTTGTCAACGTGAATCGATCGGCCCAAGAGGCCGCCGGTCTTTGTTCGTATGGGCGCCACTTGCGGCTTTTGGGCGTATGAGCACATGTGCCACGGCAAGGCGTGCATTCGGGGCACTCGGATCATGGTGCCGGTGATCCTCGATAACATCGCCGCCGGCGTTGAGCGGGCCGAGATTCTTTCCAGCTATCCTTCTTTGAAGCCGGAGGACATCGATGCCGCACTCTCGTACGCCGCTGAATTGGCGCGCGAGGGCACCGTCGATCTTCCACTCGAGATCTTCCGGTAAGATCGCGCACAGCGCAGCGGGGTGCTGGCGTGGATTGGCCAAATTGAGCGCAGCCCGCGCTGTGCGCTCAGCGCATGAAGTTCAAGACCGATGAGAACCTGCCGGCTGAGGCGGCCGCCGTGCTGCGCGAGTCCGGTTTCGATGCGGAGACGGTTTGGGATGAGAGCTTGTCCGGTTCCGCCGCCGACGTGATCGTGGCCCGAACGCGAAGCGAAGGCCGGATCCTGGTGACGCTGGATTTAGACTTTGCCAATATCCGTTCGTACGCGCCGCGCGAGCATCCCGGGATTATTGTTTTGATGCTCAAACAACCGGAGCCCGGCCGGCGGTCCGGTGAAACTCAGGACTCACTTCGCCGATGACTCCAGCGGCGGGAATCATCCTGCTGGGAAGAATCGGACCTGCGCCCGTGCGACCGGCGTTGAGGAAGGGTTGCCGCGACGCGGTCTGAGTTGTTCACGCCCCTGCGACGCCAGCGACGTGTGAAGGCGGGGCGCTGGAGGCGTGAGGAGTCGTCCGACGACGCGTGGTGAGCGTCGCCGGGCGCGGGAGTTCAGAGCGGCTCGGCGCCGGCGGAGAGGGCGGGGAGTTCGAGGCCTTCGACCTGTTGGATGGATTTGCCGGCGATGCCCTGGAGGTCGCCGTACATGCCGACGGTGGCGGCCATGACGCGGTCGATCTGCTGTTCGCGTTTGGCCCATTGTTTCTGGATGGCTTTGCGTTCTTTGTCGAGGTCTTCCTGCATGGAGGAGAAGGCTTCGACGATGGCTTCGACGCGCTGGCGGAAGCGGGGGCCGGTGAGGTATTGGTAGACCATCTCGGCCTTGGTCTGCTGGCCCTGGCTGATGAGGCGGGCGGTGCTGAGTTCGAGCAGCGAGCTTCGCAGGATGGTGGCGAGGGGGACGAGGACGCGGGGGTGGGCGACCCAGACGCCATCGATCACGTCGAAGGTTTCGACTTCGGCGGGGAGGGCCTGGGAGACGATGACGGAGATTTCGGCCTTGGCGGCGCGCTGATCGTCGCGGAGCTTGGCGAGCCATCCGTTGCTCCAGTTCTTGGTGCGCTTGGACTCCCAGAGGATTGTGCCGGCTACGACTCCGGCGGGGCTGACGACGCGCTGCAGCGTGTCGCCGCCGAATTCGCCTTTCGGGACGGGTTCGATGGTGTCGTAGGGGAACTTCGCGCGGAGCAGGGACTCGAGCTGAAGTTCCTGGACTTCGCCCTGAAGCTGCTGCGAACCCTGCTCGGCCTTGCGCTTCAGTTCGTCGATGGTCTTCTCCATGGAGGCGATGGTCTGGTCCTTTTCGGCGACCTTGAGCTTGAGGCCCTCCTCGGCTTCGCGACGGGCTTTTTCGCGGACGTCGGTGAGGCCGGCCTGCACGCGTTTTTCGATGGTGAGGTCGAGTTCGCGTTTGGCGTCGTCGAGTTCGCGCTGTTTTTTGAGCAGGGCGGCCTGGGCCTGCTGGGCTTCGGCGAGTTTCTTTTCGCGCGCGGCGAGGACTTCCTGGAGGTCGCGGAGGGCGCGGTCCTTTTGCTCGATTTCGGCGGCGCTGGCGGCCTTGGCTTTTTGCGCTTCTTCGGCGGCGAGTTTGAGGCGCTCGGCCGCGAGCTCTTTTCCGACGCGGTCCGCGATCTGGTGGTCCATTTGGCGCTTCGCGTCGGCCAGGGCCTTTTCCTTGTCGCGTAGAGCCGACTCGCGTTTCGTGATCTCGTCGTCTTTGGCCGCGAGGCGCTGTTCGTACTGGCGGCGGGTTGCCTCGATGAGCGGGGCGGCGAGGGATTCGGTGAGCGGGATCTCGGTTTTGCAGTTGGGGCAGAGGATGGTGGGTTGGGTCATGGGGGGTCTCGTTTGGGTTATGCGCTGTTGATAATCTAGCTGAGTCCGCGCGAGGCGTTGGGCGCGGGCCAGGTAGGAGAGGAGAGACGATGGTGAATCGGCGAGGGTTTGCGCGGCGGATTGCCGCAACGGCGACAGTGCTTCCGGCGCTGGCTTCGATGGTGGAAGGAGGCCAGGCGGGGGGGACGGCGACGCCTCCGCCGGGACGTGGGCAGATGGATGGGAGTCCGGTGGGGGACATGCTGCCGGGACAGAAGTGGCGGGTTCACGACCGCAACCGGACGCAGCCGCGGAAAGTGACGCCGGGCGAGCCGATCCCGACGCCTTCGGCGCCGTCGGACGCGGTGGTGCTGTTCGACGGGAAGGATCTTTCGCAGTGGAACGGGCGCGGGCGCGGGGGGGTGACCGGGCCGCCGGGGTGGAAGGTGGAGAACGGGTATATCGAGTTAGTTCCGCGGACGGGGAGCCTGGTAACTAAGGATAGCTTCGGCGACGTGCAGTTACATCTGGAGTGGATGACGCCGCCGGGCGAGGATGCTTCGCGGGTGGGGCAGTTCCGCGGCAACAGCGGCGTCATATTGATGGGGCATTACGAGATACAAGTGCTGTCGAGTTATAATAACCCGACTTACCCGGACGGGAGCGCCGGGGCGATTTACGGGCTGTATCCGCCGATGGTGAATCCGTGTTTGCCGGAGGGGCAGTGGAACAGCTACGACATCGGTTTCGAGGCGCCGAGGTTCGAACAGAGTAAGTTAGTCAAGCCGGCCTACGTTACTTTGTTCTTCAACGGCGTGCTCGTGCACAACCGGGTGGCGCTGCTGGGGACGACGTCGCGGGAGCCGATTGCGGCTTACACGCCGCATCCGGCGGAGCTTCCGCTGGTGTTGCAGGGGCACGCCGGTCCGGCGCGGTTCCGGAACATCTGGATCCGCCGTTTGCGTGGCTACGACGCCTGACCGGCGTGACGGCTATTTTTCGCTGGGGCTGTCGTCGGCCTTGAGGTCGCCGATGGCGTACTGGATGCCGGCGAGCATGTGGGCGACGAAGGGACGCATGTAGTAGACGTTCTCCTGGTGGCCGTGGGCTTCGTAGAAGACGCGGCCGTTGCCGACGCGCTGGATGTAGCTGAGGGCGTAGTCGCCGTCGGTGCGGCGGGTGGCGGCGGGTTCCTTGGCTTTATCTTCGGCGCTCATTTTTGCGTAGTTGACGCTGGTGAGCACGTGGACGCGTTTGCGGCTGAAGGAATTCTGGGCGAAGGTGTAAGTCTCGTCGACGATGACGTAGCCGCGGGCGGGGAACATGGCGGTGAGCGGGCTATTGGGGTCGTCGATTTTGACCTGGATCAGGGTCGGGTAGGTCCAGTGGAATTTGAAGAAACCGCCGATCATTTCGTTAAATTCGGGCCAGGTGCCGGTGACCTGGGCGGGAGGTTCGCCGGGGGCGCTGGGGCGGCCGCTGGTGTGGTAGGAATCGGTGGCGGCGTGGATGCCGGCGAGGCCTTTGCCGCCTTTGACGAAATCGAGGAGGGCCTGGCGGCGGGCGGCGGTGATGGCCGGGTCGTTGGGGTCGTCGAGGAACTGGCCGGTGGTGGAGTCGAGGAAGATGGCGTCGTAGCGCTTGAGATTTTCGGGGGTGATGGAGGCGGAATCGTAGGTGATGTCGGTCATCCAGGCGCCGGTTTTATCGCCGAGGTATTCGACCATTTTGGCAGCGAGCGGGATGGAACTGTGGACAAAGCCGACGGCGCGGCACAGGACGAGGACGCGGCGAAGCTGCTGCGGGGTGGCGTAGGGCTTGTCGGGAAGAGCGGCCATCATGGCCGAGATGTCGGCCGGGTTGGCGAACTCCTTTTGGGGGCAGCCGCGGCTGAAACCGCCGCTGAAACCGTCGGGGGGGCAGGGTCTGGAGGAGGGCTGCTGGGCGAAGAGGAGTCCGCCGAAGAGCATGAGTCCGATGGAACCCGCGATTCTGAAAGTTTTCTGCATGGATAAACTCCGGTCCTGGAACGAGGTTGGGATTTGTGCCGCCAAAGCGATACAAGTTTATTCCAGGGCGGCGGGGGAGTTCAATGGAGGCGCCGGGGAAGGGGTGGGCTTCCCCGGCGGGTCGGCAGTGGCGTGGGGGACACGCCGCTGCCGGGGGTCAATTTCGATTCTACTGGACGCAGCCGCCGGCGTCGTTGTTGTCGACGTTGCTCCACAGGGGCTGGACGGGGTAGCTGGTTCCGTTCAGATTCTCGTCCGCCGTGGTGGAATTCCAGGCGCATTTGTCGCCTATCTCGGAGCCGCTGCCGTCGAGCCAGCCGGAGCTGGGGAACTGGTCGGTGATGGTTTCGGCGAACTCGTGGCCTTCGACGATGGTGATGCCGGCGTTGTAGCCCAGGTTGTTGAAGTTGGCGCCGCAGCTTGTGCCGGCGTCGGTGATGTAAGGCAGGTTGGTGTAGGCGACGTCGCCGTAGGTGGAGCTGGTGGAGCTGTGCCAGGCGCAGTATTGGGTTCCGAAGCCGCTCGAGCTGTTGCCGGTGGCGGTGGCGATGACGTACTGGGCGCTCGCATTGCTGGCGACGGAGGTGTTGCCGAAGTGGGCCGCGGCCTTCACGGCTTCGGCCGCGAGTTGCGACTGCGTTGGGGACGTGGGCGCGGTGGAGGCGTTGTCGTACCAGTAATTGACCAACATACCGGACTGGTTGCCGGCAGGGGTACCGGCGCCGTTGCAGAAATAGGTGCCGCTCGCGACGCCCTGGCAGTACTGGGTGACGGTGCCCAGCCATTGCGTGTTGCCGACGTGACCGAGGAAGGACTCGAGCAGGGCGGCTTCGCCGCTCGGATCGTTATTGTTCCACTGGGAGCCCCAGAAGACGAGATAGACTTTGGGAGCGGTTTCGACGCCGATGGTTCCTGCGCTGCCATCGCTGGTGCCGCCGTGGTAATAGAGATTCTTGGATTTGGTGGGCCTGGCGGAGCGGGCGGCTTCCACCTGCCAGACGGTGGCATGGATGGCGACCGGTGGCTGGCCGGGTTCGAGGACTCTCAGGCCTCCGGGCGCGCCCTGGGCGAACAGCAGGGACGAGGGGCCGGCGAGCAGAAGTCCCAGCGCGGCGGGCAGGAATCCTGGAAGCGGCGAATTCAGAAAGTGTTTTTTCATAAATACTCTCCTGAGGCGAATAGCAGCGTAAGTTTCTCGATTGTACTCGGGATTCGGGTTAGTTACAAGGAGGAATTTAGAGGAAGAGTACCTAAAAAGCGTCTGTGACGGAAGTGCTAGTAAACTAGTTCGGACGGATGACCAGGCTGGTTCGTGCGGATGAGCCGGGGAAGCCAACATTCAGGAGCGTTGATGCGAGTTTCATGGGGACTTAATTTGATTTTGATGGCGGGCACGGCGGCGGGGCAGCAGGTGAAGGCGCCGCCCGCGTTCGCGGCCAATTGCGCCGGCTGCCACGGCGAGTATGGGCACGGTTCGGCGAAAGGGCCGGGCCTGGCGATGAATCCGCGGGTGGCGGTTCAGACGGCGGAGCAGCTCAGCGCCTTCCTCGAGCAAGGAAATCCGGGGGCGGGGATGCCATCGTTTGCCGATTTACCGGCGGCGGACATGGCCGCGATCACGAAATACCTGCGGCGACTGAACCGGGAGACGATCGTGGCCCCGGAGGCGGCGGGGACGGGGCGGAGGGTCACGTGGCGCGAACCACAGGCGGGCGACTGGCTGACTTACAACGGAAGTTACTCGGGGAATCGCTATAGCCCGCTTGGGGAGATTACGACGGCGAACGTGGGGTCGCTGAAGCTGAAGTGGGTGTTCCCGATTCCGTACTTTGGGCTGGAGACGACGCCGCTCGAGGCGGACGGCGTAATGTATGTGACGGGGCAGAACCAGGTTTTCGCGCTGGACGCGCGAACGGGCGAGGCGCTTTGGCGCCATTCCCGGCCGACGAGTGTGGGGATGGTGGGCGATGCGAGGCTGGGGACCAACCGCGGAGTGGCGATTCTGCGGGACAAGGTGTTCTTCGAGACGGACAACGCGCACCTGGTGGCGTTGGACCGGGCGACGGGGAAGATGGTGTGGGAGACGGCGATGGCGCCGGAGATGACTCCGGCGGGGAAGTTTCATTACGGCGGGACGATGGCGCCGCTGATTGTCGACGATATGGTGATCGCGGGGGTGGCGGGGGCAGATCAGGGGATTCGCGGGTTCGTGGCCGCGTTCAAGCCGGGGAACGGGGAACTGGTGTGGCGGCATTGGACGGTGCCGGGGAAGGGGGAGCCCGGAAGCGAAACGTGGAAGGCGGGCGAGCCGTTGACCGGAGGCGGGTCGACGTGGTTGACGGGATCCTACGATGCGGGGACGGATACGCTTTATTGGGCGACGGGAAATCCCTTTCCGGACGACGAGGACCGCGACCGCCCTGGGGACAACCTTTACACCGACTGCGTTCTGGCGCTCGAGGCGAGGACGGGGAAACTGAAGTGGTATTACCAGTTCACGCCGCACGATGTGTTGGACAGGGACGCGACGGAGCCGAACGTGCTGGTGGACGCGGTATATAAAGGTACGCCGTCGAAACTGCTGCTGCACGCGGACCGGAACGGCATGTTTTATGTGCTGGACCGGAACACGGGGGAAGTTTTGCTGGGGAAGCCGTTCCTGCGGCGGGACGACTGGGCTTCGAGCGTTGGGGCGGACGGCAAGCCGGTGGTGAAGGATCCGCGCGGGTGCCCGTCGGATGCGGCCAACTGGGACGCGACCGCGTTCTCGCCGCTGACGCATCTTTATTATGTAATTGCGCTGGAAGAATGCACGGGCGAGCCGACGGGGTACCCGGAGGAGACGGGGCAGCGGTTCCTGCGGGCGCTGGATATTGAAACGGGCAAGATTGTGTGGGAGGTTCCGCAGCCTGGGCTTGCGCGGGCGAAGACGTGGTCGGGGGTTCTGGCGACGGCCGGGGGAGTGATCTTCTATGGCCGGCCGAATGGGGGCTTCGCGGCGGTGGATCAGCGGGACGGCAAGGCGTTGTGGGAGTTTCCGACCAATGTGCGGATGAAGGCTTCGCCGATGACGTTTTTGTTGGACGGGAAGCAGTATGTTGCGGTGGCGGCGGGTCCGAATATCCTTTGCTTTGGGCTGTGAAACGGGGGAATTGCGCGCACAGGGGGACGGCGAACGTGGGAAAGTGAAGGCAGAGGGGTAATGCAGTAGAAGATGGAAAGCGGCAAGAGTATTTTCGGGCGGGCGGCGATCCTTACTTTCCTGTTTTGTTCCGCGTTGGGTGGCGCACCGGCGACAACTACGCCCGAGCAACAGGCGCGCATTTTGCGGTTGGAGGACGCGGTGCTGGCGCCGTGCTGCTATACGGAACCGGTGTCGCGGCACCAGAGCGACATTGCGATCAAGATGCGGCTGGAGATTGCGGACTGGGTAGCGGCGGGCAAGAGCGACCGTGAGATTCTGGACACGTACGCGGCGCGGTACGGCGCGCGGGTGCTGGTGGACCCGAGCACGAAACCGGGGCCGTGGATGATGTGGGTGCCTTGGGTGTTCGGGATTTCCGTGCTGGTTTTCGGTGGCTGGCTTTTGACGCGTTGGCGGGCGAGGCCGGTTGCCGCGGCTTCGACGGGGCCGGACATCCTGGTGCTTCCGGCATTCGACGACGAGGAATAGCCGGGTAGCGGGTGGGGTTCGGATCGATTTCCCATGCGTGGCGGGCGCTGAAGTCGCCGAATTTCCGGTTGTATTTTGCAGGGCAGACGGTTTCCCTGCTTGGCACGTGGATGACGCGGCTGGCGACGAGTTGGCTGGTGTACCGGCTGACGGGGTCGGCGCTGCTGCTGGGGGTGGTGAGCTTCTCCGGGCAGATCGCTTCGTTTTTGCTGGGGCCTTTCGCCGGCGTGTGGGTGGAGCGGCTTCCGCGGCGGCGGCTTTTACTATGGACGCAGGCGGCTTCGGCGGCGCAATCGCTGGCGCTGGCCGCGTTGACACTGGCGGGCGTCATCACGCTCGAAGAAATCATTGCGCTGGCGGTGCTGCAGGGATTGATCAATGCGTTCGATATGCCGGGGCGGCAGTCGTTTCTGGTGCGGATGGTGGAGGACCGCGGCGACCTTCAAAATGCGATCGCGATCAACTCTTCGATGGCGAACGGGGCGCGGTTGGTGGGTCCGGCGATCGCGGGGGTGATTGTAGCGGCGTTCGGGGAAGGATATTGCTTTTTGATCGACGGCATCAGTTACTTTGCCGTGATTGCGAGCCTGCTGCTGATGCGGATCCGGCCGCAGGGGACGGGGCAAGAAGCGATGCGGCGGGGCGCGGGCGGACTGCTTGCGCAGATGCGGGAGGGCTGGGATTATGTGCGCAGGTTTCAACCAATACGAACCGTGCTGCTGCTGTTCGCTTTGGTCAGCCTGATGGGGAATCCGTTTCTGGTGCTGATGCCGGTGTTCGCGGCGCAGGTGCTGCACGGGAACGCGACGACGCTGGGGTGGCTGTCGGGGGCGGCGGGCATTGGCGCGCTGGTTTCGGGGATTTCGCTGACGCTAAGAAAGTCCGTGATGGGGCTGACAAGGATGCTGCAGGTGGCCGCGGCGGTGCTGGGCGGGGCGCTGATTGTTTTCGGGTTGTCGGAGTCGTTCTGGTTGTCGCTGGGGCTGACGGTGGTGGCGGGATTCGGGCTGATGCAATCGGCGGCGGGGGCGAACACGGTGATTCAGTCCCTGGTGACGGAAGATAAGCGGGCGCGGGTGATGAGTTATTACACCATGGCGTTTTTCGGGGCGGCGCCGTTGGGGAGCCTGACGGCGGGGGTGGTGGCGAACCACATCGGGGCTCCGGATACGGTTATCATTTCCGGTGTCCTGTGCCTGGCCGGCGCGCTGTGGTTCACCACGCATCTGAGCGGGCTGAACCGGATGGTGCAGCCGATTTACCGGGAGATGGGCGTGGAACCGGATTAGAGGAGCGGAAAGATGGCGGCTACGAGACGGGAGTTTCTGGGAGCGGCTGGAGGCGGGGCCGCGTTGCTTTCGGCGGCGGGGGCTTTGCGGGCGTTTCCGCTGGGGCTGCCGCCGGGTCTGCAGCTTTGGAGCGTGCGGGAGAATCTCAAGCGGGACGAGGAGGGAACGCTCCGGCAGGTGGCGAAGATCGGGTACCGCGATCTGGAGCATTACCAGATGCCGCGGCGGCCGGGCGAGTTCCGGAAGAGGTGCGAGGGCGCGGGATTGAAGTTAGTAAGTTCGCACTTCGATATGCCGATGGAGGAGTTCGGCAGCGCAAAGACGATTGACGGCGCGCGGGAGATGGGCCTCGAGTACATGGTGGTTGTGTTTCCCACGATGCGGTCTTTGAAGGGCGTGGACATCGAGCGCATGGACTTCCACAAGGTGAGCGCGATGTACGAGAAGATTTCGCTCGACGATTACAAGTGGAACGCCGAGCAGTTGAATGCGCTGGGCGAGCGGGTGAAGAAGGCGGGGATGCAGCTTGGGTATCACAATCATGCGATCGACCTGAAGCCGCTTGCCGGAGGCGCGCGCGGCCTGGACACGCTGATTCACGGGACGGACCCGAACTTAGTGGTGTTCGAGATGGACTGTGGGCACGTGATTCACGCGGGCCAGGATCCGATCGCGTATTTGCGGAAGTATCCGACCCGAATCCGGATGATTCATGTGAAGGACCTGATGGCGGGTTACTCGATTTCGACGACGCTCGATACGGAGGACAAGGACACGGACGCGGAGATTGGCGCGGGGGTGATCGACTGGAAGCGGCTGTTCCAAGCGGCGCGGGCGGCGGAGGTGAAGCATTGGTTTGTGGAGCACGAGGGGAAGATGGCCCATTCGCCGATGGAGAGTATCGCGATTTCGTTTAAGTACCTGCAGCAGATGTGAGCCGGCGGCTTGCGCGAACATACGGGAAGAGGAGAGCTACGGAATGGCTGCGAAGAAACTATTGATGCTGGTTGGCGACTACGTGGAAGATTACGAGGTGATGACCCCGTTTCAGGCGCTAAAGATGGTGGGCCACACGGTTCACACGGTTTGTCCGAACAAGAAGGCGGGCGAGACGGTAAGAACGTCGATCCACGATTTCGAGGGGGATCAGACCTACAGCGAGAAGCCCGGGCATAACTTCGCACTGAACGCGACGTTCGATGAGATCCGGCCGGAGGATTATGACGCGCTGGTGATTCCGGGTGGGCGCGCGCCGGAGTACCTGCGGATGAACGCGAGGGTGCTGGAGGTGACCCGGCATTTCGCGGGTGCGGGGAAACCGATTGCGGCGATTTGCCATGGGGCGCAGATCCTGGCGGCGGCGGGGGTGCTGGGTGGGAAGAGGTGCAGTTGCTACCCGCCGGTGAGTCCGGAGGTTGCCCTGGCGGGCGGGACGTACCAGGATATTGCGATGGATGAGGCGTTCACGGACGGGAACTTTGTGACGGCGCCGGCGTGGCCCGCGCAGGCGGCTTGGCTGTCGCAATTCTTGCGGGTGCTGGGGACGCGCATCGAGCCCTGATGGGCGGCGATGCAGGCGGCGGGCGGGGAAGCGGACTCGGCGCGATGCCGGCCGGGGTTTGGGCGCTCGGCTTCGTCAGCCTGTTCATGGACATCTCGTCGGAGATGATCCACGGGCTTCTGCCGGTGTTTCTTGTCTCGGTGCTGGGGGCGAGCGCGGAGATGGTCGGCCTGATCGAGGGCGTCGGGGAGGCGACGGCGTCGATATCGAAGCTATTCTCGGGCTGGATCAGCGACAGGCTTGGCAAGCGTAAGGCGCTGACGATTCTGGGCTATGGGCTTGGGGCGTGCTCGAAGCCGCTGTTCGCGATTGCGCCGAGCGCCTCGGTGGTGCTGGCGGCGCGGTTTTCGGATCGCGTGGGCAAGGGCATCCGCGGGGCGCCGCGCGACGCGATGCTCGGCGATATGGTGCCGGAGGGGCGGCGGGGCGCGGCGTATGGGCTGCGGCAGTCGCTCGACACGGTGGGGGCTTTTGCCGGACCGTTACTGGCCATCGGGCTGATGGCGGCGCTGCACGACAATTTCCGGATGATTTTCTGGCTGGCGGCGATTCCAGGATTGGTCTCTGTGCTGGTGCTGATGGTCGGTGTGCACGAAGCGCCGCACTTGGGCGCGGACGGGAAATCGGGACTTCGGTTGCGGGACCTGAAAACGATCGGGACGGGGTATTGGCTGGTTGTGGGCGTGGGGGCGGTGCTGACTCTGGCGCGGTTCAGCGAAGCGTTCCTGATTTTGCGTGCGCAGAACGCGGGTTTGGCGCTTGCGTTCGCGCCGGTGGTGCTGGTGACGATGAACGTGGTGTACGCGCTGTCGGCGTATCCGCTCGGGGCGCTTAGCGACCGGATGAGCCGCACGCGGATGCTCGCGATTGGTTTTGCCACGCTGATCGCGGCCGACCTGGTGCTGGCGGCGACGGGGAATCTGTGGATCGTAATGGGCGGCGTGGCGTTGTGGGGACTGCACCTGGGGCTGACGCAGGGGCTGCTTTCGGCGCTGGTGGCCGATGCGGCGCCGCAGGCTTTGCGGGCCACGGCGTTTGGCGTGTTCAACTTCGCCGGCGGCGTTGCGCTGCTGGCGGCGAGTCTGATTGCGGGTTGGCTGTGGGAGCAGATCGGGCCTTCGGCGACGTTTTTGTGCGGGGCGGGCATTACGGCGCTCGGACTGGCGGCGTTGGGGATAACGCGGGGCAGGGGCTTGACCCGGGCGCAGGCATAGATTAACTTTGTAAAGACGGTCTATGCCACGAGGCGGCCCCGAGATATGAAACGCACCAGAGATCAGAAGGACCTGCTTCCGGGAACACTGGAAATGCTGATTCTGCAGACGCTGCGCGGCGGCGCTCTGCATGGGTACGCGATTGCGCAGCAGATCCAGCAGAGGTCGCAGGAGGTGTTGCAGGTGGAGGAGGGGTCGCTGTATCCGGCGTTGCAGCGGCTTTTGCGCCAGGAGTGGGTGACGGCGAGTTGGGGGATGTCGGCGCGGAACCGGAAGGTGCGGACTTACAAGCTGACGCCGGCGGGGAGGAAACAGCTCGAACGGGAGATTGCGGGATTCGAGCGGCTGCTCGAAGGAATCGGCCGGGTGATGAGGCCGGCGGAGTCATGAACCCGGTATCGCGGTGGCTCGAGCGGCGGCGGGTGGAGCGGGAGCTGGCCGCGGAGATGGCGGAGCATATCGCGGAAAAAATCGAGCGGCTTCGGGAAGAGGGCTATAGCGAAGCGGAGGCTTTCCGACTGGCGCGAGTGCAGTTCGGCAACGTGGCCTTGGTGCAGGAAGACAGCCGGGGGGAGTGGGGATGGAACGGGGTGGAGGGTTTGTGGCAGGACATCCTCTTTGGATGGAGGGTGCTGAAGAAGACGCCGGCGTTTACGGCGACGGCAATCGTGGTGCTGGCGCTCGGCATCGGAATGAACACGGCGATGTTCAGCGCGGTGAAGGCGGTGCTGCTGAGCGCGCTTCCTTATCCGGAGCCGGAGCGGATGGTGCAACTGAACCAGGCCGCGGTGGATGGGCACCCGATGAATGTTTCGAACCTCGACTTTCGCGACTGGCGGGCGCAGAGCCGGACGGTTGAGGCGATGGCCGCTTATTCCGGCAGCCAGGGCGTAACGATCGCCGGGGATTTCGCGGCGCGGCGGGCGCGGATGGCGGCGGTGGGCACGGGATTTTTCCGCGTGATGGCGACGGGGGCGGCGATCGGCCGGACGTTCAGCGCGGAAGAGCAGAAGCCGGGCGGGACGGCGACGCTGGTGCTCGGATATGAGTTGGCGGAGGCGGTGTTTGGCGCGCCGGGTGCTGCGATCGGGAAGCAGGTGCGTTTGAACGGGATGGTGTTTACGGTGATTGGGGTGATGCCGGCGAAGTTCGACTTTCCAGAAAAAGCTGAGTTGTGGCTGCCGAACGATCTGTTTCCGGACGAGTCGACGAGATCGGCGCATAACTATCGCGTTGTGGGCCGGTTGAAGGCCGGTGTGACGGTGAAGCAGGCGCAGGCGGACATGGATGTGGTGGGCGCGCGGCAGGCGAAGGAATATGTGGACGACCGGAACGAGGGGATTCGGGTCACCGGGCTGTACGACGCTTTAGTCGGGAGCGTGCGGCCGGCGCTTTGGATTCTGCTGGCGGCGGTTGGGATGGTGCTGCTGATTGCGTGCGTGAACGTGTCGAACCTGCTGCTCGAGCGGGCGGCGGCGCGGCGGAGGGAGATGGCGATGCGGCGGGCGCTGGGCGCGGGCGGCGGGCGCCTGATCCGGCAACTGCTGACCGAGAGCGTGATGCTGGCCGCGGCGGGAGGGTTGGCGGGACTGGCGCTTGCCGAGGTTGGGGTGCAGATCCTTCGCGCGACGGCTCCGGAGGGCATTCCGAGGCTGCAGAATCTGGCTATCGACGGCGGGGTGCTTGCGTTTTCCGCGGGGCTATCGCTCGTGGCGGGCATTTTGTTTGGCGTACTGCCAGCGGTGGAAAGTTCCAAGGCCGACCTGAACGAAGCGCTGCGGCAGGGCGCGGGGTGGGGCGAAGGGCGAACGCAAAAGCGATGGAGCGAACTGCTGGTGGTGGGGCAGGCGGCGCTGGCGATTGTGCTGCTGAGCGGGGCGTCACTACTGGTGAAGAGCTACTGGCGGCTGGCGCATGTGGAGACGGGACTCAATTCGGGCGGCGTGTTTATTGCCGACGTGACGTGGCCGGCTTCGGCGGACGGCAACTCGGTGGATGGGGCTTTTGTGCGGCGGGCCGGCGGGCAGATGATCGAGCAGATTGAGAATCTGCGTGGCGTTCGGGCGGCGGCGTTAGTGCACGGGTTGCCGTTTGAAGGCGCACCGGACGGGGGTTTCGAGATCGAGGGGCGGCCGCTGCCCTCCGACCCGCACCGGGGTCCCGACGCCGATTATTCGATGGTGACGCCGGATTATTTCCGCGTCTTTGGACTGCCGGTGTTGAAAGGGCGCGGATTCACGCAAGGGGATGAGCGCTCGGCGACGCAGGTGGCGGTGGTGAATGCGGCGTTCGAGAAGAAATTCTTTCCGAGCGGAGACGCGGTGGGCAAGCGGATCCGGTTTTTCGGCTTCGACCGGAAGCCGAAGTTCCTGACAATTGTGGGCGTTGTTCCGGATGTGCGCAATGAAGGACTGCGGCGGCCGGTTGCAGCGGAGGTTTATGCCGACTACTTCCAGCATGCCGATACCGCGATGGATGCAACGCTGGTGGTGCGCGGGCCGGCGAGCGCGGCGGCGCGGATAAAACAGATCGTCATGTTTCTGAATCGGAACACGGCGGTGAGTTTCGAAAGCATGGACAGCCTGATTTCGGGGACTGTGACGCGGGAAC
This sequence comes from Bryobacterales bacterium, assembly GCA_027459465.1. GTDB lineage: Bacteria > Acidobacteriota > Terriglobia > Bryobacterales > Bryobacteraceae > JAJYKC01. The sequence goes on from DAIDIH010000052.1 coordinate 23,047, forward strand.
GGTTCCAGACGGCGCTGCTCGGCGTGTTTGCGGGGTGCGCTTTGCTGCTGGCCGTGGTGGGGATCTATGGGTTGCTCTCGTACGCGGTGACGCGGAGGACGGGCGAGATCGGGGTACGGATGGCGCTGGGGGCGGGCCGGGGTACCATCACGCGGGATGTGCTGCGGCAGGGGAGCGTGCTGGTGGGGATGGGGATCGCGGTGGGGATGGCGGGGTCGGTAGTTGTGACGCACGTTTTACAGTCCTTGTTGTACGAAGTGAGCACGACGGATGCGGCGGCGCTGCTGGCGGCGGCGGGCGGCTTTGCGGCGGCGGCTGTGGCCGGGTGCTATCTGCCGGCGCGGCGGGCTTCGGCGATCGATCCCTCCGAAGCATTGCGGGCGGAATAGCGGGCGGCAATATAGACGGACGTACCGGCGGTGGGGAGCCGGGGCCGGACGGATAAGATGGAAGATTCGACCTAAGAAGATACGCCCACAAGCCGGACACGGAATGAGAATCTTTCTCGGCTTCTGCTTCGCGGCCGTGACGCTCGCCGGGTAGATGAAGGACATCTCGGGGACATGGGTGGCGAAATTTCCGCCACCGATGGACGAGCAGGAGATTATCTATCAGCTCCAAATCCTGGGCGGGCATATCACGGGCATGCAGCGGATGCCGTTCGGCGACTCTCCGATTATTGACGGGAAGGTGGAGGGGAAGAAGCTCCGGATGACGGTGGTTCCGGATTACTTCGGGACGCTAGAGAAGCGCGAGGTGAGAGGCCGTATGGTGGGGGACACGCTGGAGCTTCAGCCGGCTGTGCCGGTGCCACCCGGGCTGTTGCGCAAACACGATGCGGGAGGATCGATCGGATGGATCGATGGTCCGGTGATCCTGCATCGCGGGACGCCATCGCCGACGTATCGGGCGCCGATGGTTGACTACAGTTCACTGCCCCAGTTCGGGCTGCCGCCGGGGGAAGATCTGGCGGACAACGGGCTTGCGCCGGCACCGCCGATGGGGTGGAGCAGCCGGGATGCGTTCCATATGCACATCGACGACAAGACGGTGCGCGAAGTGGCCGATGCGATGGCCGCGCGAGGGATGCGGGACGCGGTCTACGTGTATTTGAACATCGACGACGGCTGGCAGGGAAAGCGGGATGCGAACGGCGTGCTGCAGCCGAACTCCGGGTTTCCGAACATGAAGGCGCTGGCGGACTACGTTCACGGCAAGGGTTTGAAGCTGGGGATTTACTCTTCGCCGGGTCCGCGCACGTGCGGCGGATTCGAGGGCAGTTACGGGCACGAGGGACTGGACGCCTGGACGTGGGCCCAGTGGGGCATCGATTTCGTGAAGTACGACTGGTGCAGTGCGGCGCGCATCTAAAGCGACGACGACATGCGGGCGGTATACCAGATCATGGGCGCGGCGATCCGGAAGACCGGGCGCCCGATGGTTTACAACATTTGCCAGTACGGCCGCGGGGACGTGGGGGAGTGGGGACCACTGGCAGGAGGCAATTTGCGGCGGACGGGGGTGAACATCGGCGACCGTTGGGAGTCGATGGCGGCGGCTGCGATGGCGGAGATCGAGATGGCGGGATTTGCGGGGCCGGGACACTGGAACGATCCGGATCTGCTGGAGGTGGGCGACGGCGGGATGATCGCGGTGGAGTACCGGACGCAGTTCAGTTTGTGGGCGATGCTGGGGGCGCCGCTGATTGCGGGAACCGATGTGCGGGAGATGACGCCGGAGGCGCGGCAGATTCTGCTCAACAAAGAAGTGATCGCGGTGGACCAGGACCGGCTGGGGAGGGTGGCAAGCGTGGTTTCCTCCACGCGCACGACGCAGGTGTGGGCGAGGCCGCTGGCGGACGGGTCGTACGCGGTGGCGCTGTTTAATCCCGGCGAGGCGGAGGCGCAAATTTCGGTCTCCTGGGACGACCTCCACGAGACCGGGGCGTTTCATGTGCGGGATTTGTGGGCGCACGCGGACCGGGGATATTTGTGGAGCGGGTATGGCGCGACGGTTCCGGCGCATGGGGTGGTGATGGTCCGGCTGACGAGATAAGCGCCGGCCAGGAATATATCGTGGTACGATATATTTGTGAGTGCAGTAGAGACCTTCTCTCAAACCGACTTCCGGCTGCTGGCCGATTTCCGCTTCCAGATCCGCCGGTTTCTGCACTTCAGCCAGGAGCAGGCGCGTGCGCACGGCCTCGAGCCTCGCCAGCATCAGCTTCTGCTGGCCGTCGCCGGGCTGCCGGAAGGTACGCGGCCCGTCATCGGCGAGCTTGCCGCGCGCTTGTTCATCCGGCATCACAGCGCCGTCGAACTCGTTGACCGCCTCTGCGCCCGCGGCCTGCTCCGGCGCGCCCACGGGGAGACCGACCATCGCGAAGTTCTCGTATCGCTTACGCGCACGGGCGAGACTGTCCTCCACCGGCTCAGCCGCGCCCATCGTGAAGAACTCGATAAGCTCGGTCCCGAACTCGCCGCCAGCCTGGAAGCTGTTCTCCAGGCAACACCGCGCACAATGGAGCCGCGCGGCTTGAGCCGCTCGCGGCCCTGTGCGCTCCCCTCAAACCCATGACCAAGAAGCCCCGCAATGAAGAACTCGGCGATTTCACCGCCACCCTACGAATGGCGCCGATCGCGGCTCTGGCGGCCGGCATCGGCCTGCTGGCGGCCGTGGTCGCTTGGGTGCTGCTCCGCCTCATCGCCTTTTTTACCAACGTTTTCTACTTCCAGCGTTTCAGCGCAGCCAATGCGAATCCCGCCGCCAACACGCTCGGCTACTGGTCGATTCTTGTCCCCGTCGTTGGCGCCGTGATCATCGGCTTGATGGCCCGCTTCGGCTCGGAGCGGATCCGCGGGCATGGCATCCCCGAAGCGATCGAATCCATTCTTATGAATGGCAGCCGCGTGGAGCCGCGTGTTGCCATTCTCAAGCCCATATCTTCGGCGATCTCGATCGGCTCGGGCGGACCGTTCGGCGCTGAGGGCCCGATCATCATGACCGGCGGCGCCTTCGGCTCGATGATCGCGCAGCTTTTCCGCCTCACGAGCGCGGAGCGCAAAACGCTGCTTGCGGCCGGCGCCGCTGCCGGCATGTCGGCCACCTTTGCGGCGCCTGTCTCCGCGGTCCTACTTGCGGTTGAACTGCTGCTGTTCGAGTGGAAGCCGCGCAGCCTTATCCCCGTCGCCGTATCGAGCGCCGCCGCCGGCATGGCCCGCCACTGGATGCTTGGCGCCGGACCCATCTTCCCGGTTTCCCAACAGCCCGAGTTCGCCGGACCGCTCGCCCTCCTTGGGTGCCTTCTCGCCGGTTTCCTGGCCGGACTTGCCGCGTCGCTCCTCACTATGGCGGTCTACGCGGCCGAAGACGCCTTCGAGCACCTGCCCATCCATTGGATGTGGTGGCCGGCCATCGGCGGCGTTGTCGTCGGGCTCGGCGGACTCATCTTCCCGCAAGCCCTCGGCGTCGGCTACTCGACCATCGGCGATATTCTCGCCGGCCGAACGACCATCGTGCTCATCGCCGGCGTCCTCATCGTCAAGTCCATCATCTGGTCCGTCTCGCTCGGCTCCGGCACCTCAGGCGGGGTGCTGGCTCCGCTGCTGATGATCGGCGGCGCGCTCGGCTCCATCGAAGCACTTGTCTTCCCCGCCGAACCCATCGGCTTCTGGGCCATTGTGAGCATGGGCGCCATGATCGCCGGCGCCATGCGCGCGCCCATGGCCGCCGTGATTTTCGCCGTCGAACTCACCCACAGGATGAACATGCTGCTCCCGCTGCTGGTCACCTGCGCGATTTCCTACAGCGTCAGCGTGCTGTTGATGAAGCGCTCGATTCTCACCGAGAAGATTGCCCGCCGCGGCCTGCATCTGAGCCAGGAATACGCGGTGGATCCGCTCGAGCTTCTTTTCGTCCGTGAGGTTATGCGCGAGGAGGACGCGGCGCTGGTCCCCACGCTCGACGTCACCGCCTTCCCCGACGAGCCTCTCCGCGCCGTGGTCTACCGCATGGCCGAAGCCGGACGCGCCACCATCGCCGTTGTCCCGCGCGACAACCCCGGCACCGCCATCGGCGCCCTCACCTTGCAAGCCATGCTGCAGGCCCGCACACGCCACATGGAAGAAGAACGCGACAAAGAGCGCGTCCTTCGCTTCCCGCTTCCCTTCGCGCGCAATGAGGCATAAGCGGACCTTCTACCACCCGAACCCGTAATCGTCATCTCCGATCGGCTGCCCCGGCGGCGGTTCGTGCAGCGCCGGCACCGCCACTTCCTCCGGCCGCGCCAGAAAGCGGCCGATCAGGTCCGAAGCGTAAGTATCGTGCGCCAGGTCTTTCTGCTTCAAATTATCGAGCCAGCTCTTTAGCGACTTTAGATAGTAATACGCCACCGCGCGCGCCCCTTCCGAGGTTTCCTTGTTTCGTTCGAGCTCCATCAGGTCGATGAGAACCACGTGCGAAACGACCCGCTGGATCTCCGCCCGCCGCGCGTCCGGACCCCGTTCTGCGTACACCGTGGCCCGCAGCAGCGCCCGGATGACGCCGTCCAACCCGTCGATCGTCGCGTCCGAGGCGTGCTCCTGCTGCAGCCGCGAGGCCCGCTCCGGGTCGAGGATCTGGTCCACCGTGATGTCCGCCGCCGCCTCCACCGCCCCCAACGGATCGAAAGTCACTCCGCTGTGCCGGTGAAAATCCTCCCGCGTCAGCGGATATCCCGGCGGCCTCGGCGGAATGCTCAGGATCAGCGGCCTTGGCAACTGCAAAAACTCAGGCGTAAGTGTCTTCAGTAACTCGGCCAGAGCCTGTTTTTGTTCGGCTGCGGGCACGGGGCGAGACGTAACCTGCCCGTCCCCACGCATCGCGTACGAGTAAGTCACGCCGCCCACCAGCTTTGACACGGCTACCGTTTCGTACCGGTGCATGAGGTACGCCGGCACGAGAACGTCCTCGATCGTCGCCATCGGCGCGCCCATCGGAATGTTGTTCTCGCCAAACCGCTGCATCACCCTCTGCCGCACTGCGATCACCCGGTCCAACTCCTTCACCGGATCCGAACCGTTGTCCCACAAGTGCGCCACCGGCGATGCGCTCCCCGCCGGTCTCGCCGCTTCATCGCTCAGATACAACAGCCCGGAGCGAATCGTTTTCATCACAATCGCGTCGAGCGCCTGCTTCTCGTCGGTACCGGAAGGAAAATCCTGGTATCCATACGCGATCGCCGCCTTGTCCCACTCCCCGATCCCCGTCGCATAGGCGTGCGACAGGTCCGGCGCGCCGGGCCCGTTCAGCACCGCCACCGGCGGCGGATAATCCATCACCGACGCCCGGTTATTCACGCTCGCCGCGAAGTTATGCATCAGCCCCAGCGTGTGTCCCGTCTCGTGCGCGGCAAGCTGCCGCGTCCGCGCCAGCACTAACTGCTCCATCGCGTCCGATGGCTTCGCGGCTGCCGCATACGGGGCCAGCAGCCCCTCGGCAATCAGAAAATCCTGCCGCGACCGCAGCGACCCCAGCGTCACGTGCCCTTTGATGATCTCGCCCGTCCGAGGATCCGTGATGGAGCTCCCATACGACCACCCCCGCGTCGCCCGATGCACCCATTCGATGACGTTGTATCTTACGTCCATCGGGTCCGCGCCCTCGGGGAGTAACTCCACCCGGAAGGCGTTGATGTAACCCGCGGCCTCGAACGCCTGGTTCCACCACCGCGCCCCTTCAAGCAGGGCGCTGCGCAAAGGCTCCGGCGCGCCCCGGTCGAGATAGTAGACGATGGGGGCCACCGGCTCGCTCCGGGCCGCCGAGGGGTCGCGCTTCTTCAGCCGATGCCGCGCGATGTACATCTTCTCCTGCGGCTCGCCCAAAGGCGCGGCGAAGTCCCGGAAGGAAATCCCGAAGTAACCGGCCCGCGGATCGAACACCCTCGGCGAGTAACCCGGCCCCGGCAGCGCGACGAACGACTGATGCTCGCGCACCGTAACCGCATCAGCCGACGGAGTAACTTCCCGCACATAGTTCCCCGCCTCCCCGTTCGCCAGCGCGAACGTCAGCATCGCCTCGACTTCGGTATTGCGCGGAAAATTCTTCGTCCGGTCCAGATAGATGGCCGACCGTTTCTCGTCTAGGTTGTAACTTCCCTGTTTCGTCTCGCGCAGCGTGGCGCTTACATGATGCGCGTCGTGTAAGAACAACGGCGTCGCATCCACGAGCACGCGCCCGTTCTCTTCCGCCGCCACCTCGAATCCCCACAGCACCGACTGCGCGAACGACTCCTCGACCGCCCGCCTCTGGTCCGAATCTTCCGTGATAGCCCGGTAACGTTGGTTCGGCTCGATGAGCAGTATCTTCGGGCCGATCCGCTCGAACTTCACCACCCGCGCCCGCCCCGGTTGCCCGCGGTCTAAACCAATGTCGTTCGACCCCACGCCGCCGGCCAGCGATTCGATATAAAGGAACTCCTGGTCCAACTGTGGAATCTCCATCCACAGCTTTCCACCGCGCTCATCCCAGTACAGCGGGAACAGACCGTCCATCTTCCGCATCCCCTCGGTCTTCGCCGGTATTGTTGGAACCGGCTTCTCCTGCGCCCAGACAACGCTCAGCGCCGCGAGAACACACGCAACCCATCGCCCAACGCACATGCAGCGATTATCCTACGGCGTCCGTCCGTCAGAATCCGGCTGACCACCGACATGTCCCGGCGCGATACTTCCAACATGAGCACTTCGGACCTTCAGCGCCTGCAACAGCGCTATCCGGCGGAACTGAATCCTACCGAGTTCGACGCGCTGAGAGCGCTCGGAATCGACATTTCCGGTTGGAAGACCCTGGAGGAGGAGATCCTCAACGACCGGGTGGAAAAGGCGCCTTACGGCATAGGTTGGTGGGCGCCGGAGCCCGTAACAAGGCGCCATATCTTCATCTCGGATCAACTATGCGCCTGCCTTGCCAGCGTCCCTCAGAACATGACCGAAGCCGCGCTGCACTGGCTTGAGTTCCAAGACGCGTCGAAGCAGGATCGCAACCGCTACGTCGACTCCGTGCGTATCGTTAACGGGCGGCCGACCGTCGTCGATCCACGGCCGGTTAATCCGCACGAACAACTCATGCCCGCGATCGCCGGGATCCACCGAGTAGGCCTGGTCCGCGCCCTTGCCTCGGCCCTGGACTGTCTGGCGGGCGTCATCATCGGCGTCGCGGCCCTGCCCCAAAATATCCTTCGCGCAGACTTCCAACGGACTCGCAAGGCCCTTCGAAAATCGACACTCACGCAAAAGCAGAAGGACTTCGCCTCCGGTCTCGAAGGCAAGATCGTTGATGCCGGCCCTGCAGGCTGGCTGGACTATACCTTCGACTATCGCAACATGGTGGTCCACCGTGGCCGCCGCCTCGAACTAGGCCAGCGTGCACCGGGCAGCGTTTATACAGCGCACGGTACGCCGTCCACCCGCCGCGTAACGCACCTCCCGCGCGACCCGGCCCGAAGCGAAGTCGAGGTATTTCTCGACAACCCCCAGGCGCTGGTCCTTACCGAGGAGGAGGAAACTACACTTAGCGGGCTTCTAGAAAGCACGACATTCCTTCTCAATGCCACGGCCACCGACTTGCTCGAACTCTGGCGCTGGCGAAAGCAAGATCCGACGGCACTGCGCCAGCCGGAACAGCAGTGGGGGGAACCGTCCACGGCGTCCACGGCCTTCAACGGCTACTCGCCAGGAACGCGTCCCCTCGATGCAAACGCCGTGATGGTCCTGCACCCGACTCTGAAACGCCGCCTCTGCGCCGCCGCACTCCTCGATCCTGACCGCGCCAACTGGAAAACCTTCGACTAAATCGGTTTACCCGTCGCCCTTGACTCCATGCCAGGCACCTCCTACGCTGAGAAACGAATGGAAGTTGAGCTCACGCCCGACCAGCAAGCATTTGTCCGCGAAGCGATTGCGAGCGGGCGCATCCACCGGGAATCTGACGCGGTGAGGGAAGCGCTCTCGCTCTGGGAGGAGCGCGAACGCACCCGTGCCGAAATCCTCGCCGCTGTCGAGGAGGCCGAGGCTTCCCTGGCCCGCGGCGAGGGGCGCATCATAACGGAAGACTCAATTCGCGAGCTGGCTGAAAGTGCCAAGCAGCGCGGACGAGCCAGGTTCGCCGCCGAGCAGAGCACGCCCGGCTGACGGAATGCGCCACCTCCGCACACCCCAAGCCGATTCGGATCTTGACGATATCTGGTTCTAGGTCGCTAGTAACAGCGGCAGCCCGGAGCTTGCCGACCGCCTGATCGATTCGATCACCTGCCGCTTCGTCTTCCTCGCCAGTCATCCCAGTCTCGGCCGCCCGCGCGATCAGGACTTGCGCCCCGGCCTACGCACCTTTGCCGTGGGCGATTACCTCATCATCTACCGCATTGAGAGCGGTGATGTGCGAATTCTCCGCATCCTGCGCGGCAACCGGAATATCGAAGCGCTCTTCCGGCGTTGACGCCCATGCCGCGCATATTGCGGCGACTCACCTGCACGGATCCCGCCCGCGGCGCGTCATAATTGACGGAAACGGAGGGAATATGACGGAAGCCCATCGGCTCTCGATGCTCCCGCTCGCGGCCGCGCTCGGCCTTTTGGCGCTCCATCCCCCAACCGGCCGGGCGCAAGCCACTTTACGCTCCGTCGCCCTTTCGCCGCCGCCAGCCGCAGGAGAACCGATCGGCGCTTGGAGTGGCGGAGCCTTTCTCACTATCGAGGGCCACTCAACGGGCGCTCCCATCCTTCGCATCTACGATCCATCCGGAATGGAAGCCGAACGGGTCGGCGTACAGATCCCCGGCGGGGAAGGGATAGTGCTGACGAGCCACAGGTTCACCAGGAGCGCGAGAGGCTACGTGGCGTTCGCTGGGACGGCCTATGGCGACGGCGACCGCGCTGGAGGCTTTCTTGCCATCTTGTCCCCCGACAGAACCAGCCAGCGCGTCGTGCGGACGGAGCCCTACGTCCCCTTCGCCATCACCTTCGCTTCAGACGGAACCATCTGGACGGCAGGTCTTCTGAAGGACGACTCTGGCAGAGACGTGGGCGACGCCGCGAGTTACTTGATGATCCAGCGCTTCGACATACAGGGAAGGCCGCTCCGCGGCGCGGTCCCGCGAAGCACATTTCCCGGATTGGAAACGCCTGTTGGCGGTTCCTTCTTCGTCAACTCGAAAGACCGCGTCGGCTGGGGCTCCCCCTTGGCGCACCGCTACATGGAGTTCTCCCTCGACGGGACGCTACTCGCCAGCTATCCGTTTCCCTTCTCGCTCGCGGAAGTAAGCGGCGTGGCGCTCTGCGATGACGACACACTCTGGATGTCCGTCAAATCACAGCCGGACCCGAAATCGCCCGGTCCGCAGCAGTCCGCCCTCGCCTCCTTTGACCGCGCCACCGGCACGTGGCACCAAGGAGCCACGCGGCCCTTCACGCACCTCTATGGCTGCAGCGGAAACACACTGATTACCACCACTACCTGGAGCAACCTGAACTGGCTCGCCGAAAAGTAACCTCCCTACCCGATCATCACCCGATGATCCGGACAGCCCAAATGCACCGCCGCCGCTATCCTGC
>DAIDIH010000053.1 GCA_027459465.1 Bryobacterales bacterium
TAGTAGTTCCAACTATGGTTTAACCACGCGCGAGGTGGCCGACTCTTAGTGTTCGACCGCTCCTGACGTTCAGGCTTCGTTCAGTGGCGAGGCCGCAGCTCATGCTGATCGGCCGCCACGCGCGAAGTAGTTGAGTTACGCTGTTCTACGGCAAAAAGAAGCCCCGCTTGGCCTTTGGGTCCGGCGGGGCTTTCGTATTTCAGGCAGCGTGGGCGCTCACGAATCCGGTTCGGCGAGGATGTCGCCGAGGCGGTCGAGGCGGCGTTCCCACGTGGAGCGGCAGTCGCGGACCCACTGTTCGAGGGCGTTGAAGCCGGCCGGGTCGAGGCGGCAGGTGCGGACGCGGCCGGTTTTTTCGGAGTGCACGAGGCCGGCCTCTTCGAGCACTTTGAGGTGCTGGGTGACGGCGGTGAGGGTGATGCGAAGCGGCGCGGCGAGGCCGGAGACGGACTGCGGGCGGTCGCGAAGGCGTTCGACGATGGCGCGGCGTGTAGGATCGCCGAGGGCGTGGAAGACGCGGCTGATGTCAATCGACGATGGGGGCATGAGTGTCGGATTCGCGGGCGAGCTCGTACTCGAGTTCGTCGAGGAAGTGATGCCAGCGTGCCTGCTGAGCTTCCAGCGGCAAGGGAGGTTGGCAGGACGCGGCGTGTGAGGCGGCCATGCGGACGAGAAGGAGCGAGCGGTCGTCGCGCGGCGCACCATCGAGGGAGGTCTGGGCGAAGGCGGTGTCGAGGATCTCTTCGAGGGGTGCGTTGGCGTGTTCGCGCAAGATTCCGGCAAGGCGATCAAGAGCAAGGTCCGGGTCGGGATCCTCGCCGGTTTCGACCATGCCGTCTGTGATGACGGCGAACACGTCTCCGGCGTCGTAACGGATGCCGCGGCTGCGATAGACCGTGTTTGGAAAAAGGCCGAGCGGGAACTGGCTGATCGAGTGGCGGATGACGTCTCCGGTGCGGCGGCGGTAGTGGAGCAGTGGAGGATGGCCGGCCGAGATGTATTCGGCGAAGTTCGAGCCATCAAACGCCAGGGCGCCCAGGGTGGCGAACATGGACGGTTCCTTGAGCGCCGGCAGTATGGCGTTGATCGCTTCGAGGAGTTTCGGCAGCGGCTGTTCGAGAAGGAGTCCGAAACGGGCGGCGGACTTGATCATGCCCATAAGGACTCCCGCGCGGAGGCCGTGGCCGGAGACATCGGCCGCGTAGAGGACGGCGTTCGAGCCGTTGACGACCACGTCCACCAGGTCGCCGCCGACGCCGTCGAGGGGGATGGTGTGCCCGCACGCTTCGAGCGCATCGGAGGAGTAGGCGACAGGCGGAACAAGCGTGTTCTGGAGGCCGGCGGCGAAAGGGGCGGTCATGGAGGGCTACTCGGGACGGGCGACATCGGCGACGAGGCGGTCGAGCAGTTTACGCCAGCCATCTTCCCGAATCTTGGGGCCGTCGGCGCCTTCGAAGAATGTGCTCTGGTTCGTGCAGATGAGGTCGCAGCCGCTTTCGGTGGGAAGGAGTTCGAGGGTGACGAGGGACGCGGAGATGCGCCGGTCCCCGAGGTCCATGGTGGAAGCGGTGACGATACGGCGGTTGGGGACGATGTCGGCGAAGCGGCCTTCGTGTACGAGCATGACGCCGGGGAAGGGCGTGTTCTCTTTGAAGCGCACGGCCAGGCGTTCGGCGCCGCCGGGGCGGAAATCGGAGTCGAACTCGACGATTTCGTGACTTGCGCCTCCTTCGGCGAACCAGCGGCGCTTTGCGGCCTTCTCGCTGAGGGCGGCGAAGACGCGTTCGGGCGGCTTGGGGAAGCTGCGTTCGAGGGTGAAGGTGTTGTGAATGGTGGTTGGTTCGGGCATGTGATGGTCCTTTCGGTGCTAGAGACTGAAGTTTCTACTTCAGTATTGCCAAAGGGCGATCAATTGTCAAGTGGAAACTTCAGTGTCGGCGAGTGAGAGGGTGCGTGGTAGGATAGAGGATTAGACTTCAGGAAGGAATTTCGCATGAAAGCCGGTATTCATCCCGCCTACGAGGAAGTGAACGTGATTTGCGCGTGTGGGTCGACGTTTCAGACGCGGTCGACGCACAAGGGCGATCTGAGGGTGGAAATCTGTTCGAGCTGCCATCCGTTTTTCACGGGGCGGCAGAAGCTGGTTGACACGGAGGGGCGTGTAGACCGGTTTCAGAAGAAGGTACTGCGTTCGCAGGAGTTGCGGAACCAGAAGGCTGCGAAGAAGCCGGCGCTGGTGAAGTAGCGGTTTCAGTGCCCGGCGCGGTCGCGTTCGGCGCGCCACTGGTCGTATTTGATCTGCTGCTGGGGGTTGAGGAGGGCGCGGATGTCGCCGGACTGCTGTTTTTTCAGCGCATCGAGTTCGGGTTGAATCTTGCTGTGGATGCGGCGGAAGCAGACCCGTGTGTTATCGAGGACGGCGTTGATCTTGTTCACCTGGTCGGGGGTGAGGTTGACCTTTTTCTGCATGTCGTTGAGCATTTGACGGCGGTATTCTTCCGCCGTTGGGGGGCGGTAGATGACGGAGGCGCTCACCGACCTGACCATGTACAAACGGAGGCCGAATGCTCCCACGAGGACGCCGCTCAGGAAGACGAGCGTGAGGTAGAAACCGACCGGTAGCTGCCAGCGCTTCATCGGGAGTTCGATTCTTCCATCTCGGTATGGAGGACTCCGGCGTAGGCCCAGGCGCTCGATTCGTTGCTGGCGGCGAGCGCGTCGACGTAGGAGTGGTGTTTGGGCTGGACGTTGTTGCCGGGCAGGAACAGCACGGCGACCATGAGCAGCCACAAGGCGGCGGCGCCGCTCAAGAAGATGCGGCTCAGGTGGAGGAGCTGAAAGCGGGTGCTTCGGCGTGCGTCGATTTTGCGCCAAAGCTCCGGCATGAACTCCGGACTTGGCTCCGGATCCGGCAACGCCTCGCGGTAACGGGCGAAGACATCATTCAAGTGTTCATCCGAACGGGTCATACGATCCTGACTTCCTTCAATTGCACCACAGCATAGCGTACCTGGGTCTTTGCACGCTGCTCCCTAGGTTGCCTCCGGCGATTGCCGGGCTTCGTAGGCTTTGAGAACTCTTTGGCGCGCCCGGAAGAGGCGAACTTTGATGACCCCTTCGGAGACGCGATATATGGCGCTTAACTCCTTTAGCGACAGACCTTCGACTTCTTTCAACGTTAGCAAAATCCGGTCCTGCTCCGAGACGGCGGCCAGAAGCGAGACG
>DAIDIH010000054.1 GCA_027459465.1 Bryobacterales bacterium
TCCAACAAACCGCTCCTGAATTACTCCGACTGGCGCAAGCCCTTCATCGACGGCTGGTCCATCTCCAGTTCCGCTTACTGGAACGGAGGCACGCCCCTCTACCTCCACCCCGAATACAACATCACCGGCGACGTCATCAACTCCCTCAACGTCAACACCGTTCCCGGCGTCAATCCCGCCCTCGCGAACCCCACCGCCACCCTCTGGTTCAACCCCAACGCCTTCGCTCAGCCCAACAGCTTCACCATCGGCAACGCCTCCCCCACCAGTCCGCTTCTGCTCAACCCCGGTATCGAGGACCTCGACCTGAGCCTCATCAAACGTCTTCCCGTCGGCAGCGAAGGCGCCTTCGAGTTCAGCGCCTCCGCCTTCAACAGCCTCAATCACGGAAACTGGAATGTGCCCGACACCGCCATCGGTCCCCCCACCGCCCCGAATATCGACGCCGGCCATATCATCGGCTCCCACGGCGGACGGGTCATCCAACTCGGTATGAAATTCAGCTTCTGATGCACCTTCACTCCCGCCAAGCCGCAGCCCGCGGCCTCTCCCTGGCCGCCCTGCTCGCCCTCTGCCCGCACATCCTCGCCGCTCCCGCCACTCCGGAACCGCCCGCCCCGGAAGTCCCGCCCGCCATCCGCGTCCCCGTCTGGATCGAAGACGATCACCCCGCCGCCGACCCTTTCGCCGTCCGCTTCGAAGCCACCATCAACGGCCACCCCGCCCGCATCGCCTCGGCCCAGGGCCCATCGAGCGACCTCATCATCCTCGTCATCCTCGACGTCACCGGCGACATCTCGCTCGTTGAACCCGCCAAGCAATCCCTCATCGAGAACATCTCCCGCCTCCCCGGCAACGCCTGGGCCGGCGTCCTCCGCGCCCAGGACGGCCTCCACGTCCTCGCCGATCCCGGCCCCAACCGCAAACCCGCCATCGACGCCATCTCCACCATCTCCACCAACGGCACCCCCGGCCTGTTTGAAACCATCGACTCCGCCCTCCGCATCGCCGACGCCATGATGCGCGCCTCGCCGGTTCGTGTCGCCGTCCTCTACGTCACCGACGGCAACATCTACCGCTACCGCGAGGACTACACCAACCCTGTCATCAACTCCAGCGACCCCCACGATCTCAGCCGGAAATTCCCCGAAGCCCTCATCATCGAAAAAGTGTCCAAGCTCCAGACCACCCTCGCCTCCCTCGAAGCCCCGCTCTTCGTCGCCCACCTCCACTACCGCCCCGACCGCCTGAACGAGGCCTACCAGAACGGCCTGACCACCCTCGCCAATGAAACCGCCGGCGAAGCCGACTTCGCACGCTCTCCCGCCGAAATCCCCGACTCGCTCAACCATATGTTCTCCCGCATGCTCTCCGGCTGGAGCCTCACTCTCGCCCTCCCGCCCAAGCCTCGCGAGAACTTAGAAGTCAAAATCACCGGCCACAGCGGCGATACCGAAGCCCGCCTCGCCTGGCGCTCCCGCTATGTCTGGAAGAGGAAGTAACAAGTTATGATGAAGCACGTGCGCGCGCGCCTCCCCATCCTTATCCTCACCGCCGCCTGGCTCGCCACACTCGTCGCCGTCATCTGGCAAATCCATCTGACCTCTCTCGCCCGCCACCGCGCTACGACCGCCGAGCAGGCTCTCGCCACCGCCCGCACTCCGATCGCTCCCACGGCCCCCGCACCCTCCCAGCCCGCCGCACCGGAGGAGACCGAACACGAGGCCGAACGCGCCGCCGCCCAACGCGACGCCAAAACCCGCGCCCTCCTCGCCCAGCGCGATGCCGAAGTCTTATCCCTCCAACAGCAACTCGCCGAGGCCCATATCGAAATCAACCGCCTCAACCTCCGCGTCAGCTCTTTCGACGAGGACCAGCGCAAAGCCACCGAAGCAGCCAACGCCCGCTTCAATACCGCCCAAGCCGACTGGCAGAAACGTTTCGACGCCCTCACCCACGAGGTTCAAACCGCGCAAGCCGACGCCGACGCCGCCCGCGCCCGCGCCGAAGCCATCCAGTCCGACATCAACAAAGCCGCCGCCGCCCAGTCCGCCAACCAGGCCAAACTCGACCAGGCCCGCCGCCTCCTCGCCTCGCTCCAGGACCTCAATCGCCGCCGCAGCGTCTATCTCGACTCCCTCCTCCACCGCTACCGCGACGTCCTCAGCCAACTCCACGCCATCGACAACGTCCTCGACTCCGCCCGCGACCAGAACTCCTCTGTCATCTCCAACGCCGCCCTCGCCCGCATCGAATCCACCATCTCCCTCGCCGAAGACGACATGCGCCAACTCTCCGACCTCAACGGCCGCGCCGCCCTCACCGAAAAACGCCTTAGCCAGATCCAGTAATTTCCCCGCCCTAGCTTGACGGCGACTGTCCCTCGCGGCTATAAGTTGTCCAAGGGGAATGTCCAGATCTTACTGCTGTTATCTTGCCTGGGCGTGCTTACTTCCGGCTCTCGCGTCCGCGCAGACGGACCAGATCGCGGGTCAGATTTCGAGTGACCGGCTCACGCCGCTAAGTGGAAACGTTAACCCGCTGGCCCAGCCGAAGTTCGACCAAGGTCCCGTCGAGTCATCCATGCTGTTGCCGTACGTGACGCTGATGTTACGAAAAACTCCCGCCCAGCAGCAGGACCTCGAACAGTTACTCCGGGACCAGCAGGACCGCTCTTCGCCCCTCTATCACCAATGGCTGACGCCCGAGCAGTACGCCGGCCGCTTCGGCGCCAGCCAGGCCGACCTTGCCAAGATCTCGGCCTGGCTCCAGTCCGAAGGTTTCTCGATCCAATACACCGCCCGCAGCCGAAATTGGATCGCCTTCAGCGGAACCGCCCAACAAATCCAGGCGACTTTCCACACCGAGATCCACCGCTACAAAGTCGACGGCGAGACCCACTACGCCAACGCCACCGAACCCTCCGTTCCGGCAGCCTTTGCGCCCATGCTTCTGGGCCTCCTCGGCCTCGACGACTTCCGGCCCAAACCCGCGCAGTCCTACACCGGATACCACCTCTGGCCGACAGACCTGGCTACGATCTACGATCTGAATCCTCTCTACAAAGCCGGCATCGACGGCTCTGGACAGAGGGTCGTCGTGGTCGGCGCGAGCGACTTTCTCCTGTCCGATATCCAGGCTTTCCGCGCCAAGTTCGGCCTACCGCAGAACACCCCGCAACAGATGCTCTTCGGCCCCGACCCTGGCTTTGTGTCTGGCGCTGAAGGGGAAGCCGACCTGGACCTCGAGTGGCTTGGCGCCGTCGCACGCAACGCCGCCATCATCTACGTCTACTCGCAGAGCGTCTGGACGGCTCTGGAATACGCGATTGAACAAAACCTCGCCCCGGTCATTAGCGTGAGTTTCGGCCAATGCGAATACGGTGTGTCGCCCTCCCAGGTAAACGCGTTAGAGGCAGCCGCGCAGCAGGCCAACTCGCAGGGCATAACGCTGCTTGCCGCGTCCGGCGACGCCGGTGCTGCCGGGTGCGATCCCCACGGCCCGTCGAGCGGACCAGCCAAAGGGGGCGAACACGTGTCCATTCCCGCCAGCATCCCGGAGGTCACGGCTGTAGGGGGCACCGAATTCAACGAAGGATCCGGCGACTACTGGTCGTTCCTGACAGATTCAGCGCTCTCCTATATCCCCGAGATCGCCTGGAACGACTCATTCACCCTCAACTACCTTGCGGCGTCAGGAGGCGGATACAGCACCCTCTTCGCGCGACCGTCGTGGCAACTCGGAACCGGCATGCCCGGCTCGACCCGAGCGGTGCCCGACGTATCCATGACCGCCTCCTGGTACCACGACCCATACGCCCTCTACACGAACGGGCAACTGTGGGCGTATGCAAATCCGGACGGTGAAGGCGGCACCTCCGCCTCAACCCCCGTCTTCGCCGGCATCATCACCCTCCTCAACCAATACCAAGGTCCCAACAGCCAAGGCGTCTACGGCCAAGGCAACATCAACCCCACACTCTACCAACTCGCCCAAACGGTTCCCGGCATCTTCCACGACATCACCTCCGGCAACAACATCGTCCCCTGCCAGATCGGAACTCCAGACTGCACGACTGGCTCCTTCGGCTACTACGCCGGACCCGGCTACGATCCCGTCACCGGACTGGGGTCCGTCGACGCCTACGAGTTCGTCACGCAATGGAACGCGGGCGTCGCCCCATCCGGCCCGTCGAACGTCGTCCCCTCTTGCAACCCCGACCCCGTCTACGAAAGCGAGCCCAACGCCCAAGGCTACAGTTGGTTCGCCACGATCACTCTTCAAGAGACGGCGGGCGTCGCCACCACGCTAACCGGTTTCACCATCGGCGGCACCGACTACAGTTCCCAGCTATCCAATTGGTTCGCCACAACCGCCATCCCGGCGAATGGTTCCATCTCAACAAACATCGAATGGGAGAACCTCGCCGTCCCCACAACCATCACCTTCACCTTCGCCGGCGTCGACGCGAGCGGCCAGCAATGGTCCCGCCAGCTCTCGGTCCCCTTTTACGGCTACGCCAACGCGAACACGCCCACGATCAGTTCCGTCGTGAACGCCGCCAGTTACCAACGCGGAATCGCCCCGGGAGCGTTGGCCACCATCTTCGGCTCGCACTTATCCGGCGTCTCCGGCGTCATGCTTCCCGGCGGCGCAACAACCTTCCAAGGGGTATCCGTAACTGTCGCCGGAGTCCAGGCCCCGCTCTTCGCCATCGCCAACGTGAATGGCCAAGAGCAGATCAATTTCCAGGTCCCCGCCGGCCTGGCCTCGCCCGGCACGGTCCAGGTTGAGGTAAATAACAACAGCGCGACCGGTTCCATCAGCGGCGTTCCCATCAATCCGGTCCAACCGGGAATCTTCGAGTACACTCCCGCCGGAAGCTCTTCCCTCTACGCGGCGGTGCTCAAGCCCGACGGCTCCGTCGCCGGCCCGTCGAACCCCGCTTCGCGCGGAACCACCGTCTCGCTCTTCATGACCGGCCTCGGACCTACGAATCCGCCGCTTTCCACCGGCCAACCCGGCCCCGTTCCTCCTGCGACCACCGGCATTCCCATCGTCGCCCTGAATAACAACGGCGTGCCCGTAGTATTCAGCGGCGCAGCCCCCGGCTTCATCGGCCTCGACCAAGTCAACTTCCAAATCCCAGCCGGCGCGCCCACTGGCCCCAGCATCAAACTCAGCGTCGGCGCCTACGACGCCAACGGAACCGAATACTACAGCCAAGACTCGCGCATCGCCATCCAGTAACTCAATACTTCCAACTCCGCAAATCCGCTCCCTTGGGCGCCGTCGCCTCCATGTGCCGCACCATCTGCTCTATCGTCGTCCCGAACCAGTTCAGCCTCTCCAGGCGCGGCGCGTCGAGCCGCACGCCCTGATAGCAATGCGGCTGCCGCGGCCCGTACTCAAACGTCGCATTTGCCGGCGGCGTCAGCTTCGGGTCTGTTAAAACTCCCTCCATCAAATGCACCGCATTATTCAAATACCACGTGTCCATGTCTCCTACGGCGAAATGCAGCTTCCCCGCCAGCTTCGGACCCAGCCTCACCCAATCCCGCTTCACGATGTAACTCAAATCCGAATGTTCCCGCCAGTAACTCGCCACGGACTTATCGATTAGTCCTGTCTTTTTATCCCAAATCGGCTTCGGATACCCATCTTCCCCCATTGGTCCAAACACCGCCTCCCAAATATCGAACTGCTCGCCGGACCGGCTGTGCGTTCCTTCCACTAACGTACGCCGGTTCTCCTGCTCCATCGTCGAATCGAGCCGCCCCGTCGTGTCCCGCTTCTCCGGTAGCGGAACGCGCAGGAATGGCCCTACGCGGAAGTACGCGTTCAGATCCTTGTAGATGTTCACCGTTCCATACGCGCGGAAGTCGATCGGGTCCGGGCAGCCAACCCACGCCCCGTTGATCTCGTCCGGATAAAACACCTGCTGCGCCAGCGCCTCCCAGCCTCCCGTCGAGCCGCCAAAAACCGCCCGCGCCCACCCCTGCCCGATCGCCCGGTACCGCCGCTCGATCTCCGGCAGCAGTTCCCGCATCAGCGCGTCCCCATACGGCCCCAGGTTCGCCGAGTTCACCGCGTAAGAGTCGTCGAAATACGGATTCGGATGCAGCGGCATCACCATCAGCACGCGCGGCAGCCGCCCGCTCGTCCAGTCCTGATACAGCTTCCAGCCCGCCTCCTGCTGCTCGCTCTCCCGGTCCACTTCCTCCGTTGTGCCGTCCCCCGGCTGCTCCGCCGCCGGCTCGTTCTTTTTCACTTCTTTGTCCGGCGGCGCTGTGCGGAAGCCAGGAAAGAAGTGCCGGTGATAATGGTCTTCCAGAATCAGCTCCGGATACCGCGCCTCCGGGTGCTCCGCCCACCCATCCGGCAGTAACACCACCGCGCCTATCTTCACCGGCCGCCCCCAGAACTTACTCAGCCGCTCGCTGGTAATCCACACATGCTTCACCCACGGGTTATCGGAGGCGTCTTCCGGCTTCGTAATCTTCCGCCAGTCGAGAAACGAATCCACTGCCGCTAACTCCTGCTCGAGCGGCGGCACCTTGTGGTTAAACGCGAGCCGCACCGTCCCCGACCCCGTCCCATCCAGCCGCATCTTCACCACGCTGGTCAGTAAATTTCCCGGTTTCACCTGCCAGTGCTGCCCCTCGCCCCGGTCCGGCGGTAACTTCACCACTTTCCCGTTTTCCAGATGGTAAGTCTCATAAATGTTCAGCACCGCCTGCACGTAATACTCTCCCGCCGGCACTTCGTCCAGCGACCGGAGCGGAAACCCCACCACCGTTTCATCGATCCTCGCCGCTTCGCCCGGCTTCCAACCCTCGACGTCCAGCCCGAATCCCTGCTGCGATTCGGTCCCTTCCGTCAATCCGAACCGCGGCTCAAGCTTTGCGTCCCGCGACAGAATCAGCACAATATGCCCATCGAGCGGACCCGCCGCCAACTCCTTCGGATACGTGATCTCAAACTCGAGCGGCGCCGCCATCGCCGCCCCCGCCAACATCCACGCCGCCGCCCAAACCCCAGCCCACCGCATCATCAAGCACGTTCCTCCCTGTCACGAAATCCTACCGGATTCCCACCCGGCGCCGCGCCGCTCCCTCAGCGGAACCTCTCCGCATATCCCAACTCTCCCGATTCATTTCGTATATAATCCCGAGATAACTCACGGCCCGGTCGCCGGATCGCCGGACCGTCCCGGCTCATTTTCAGCCTTTTGAGGGGGTTTGTAATGCGCATTTCACTTCGTGTTCTCGTCATCGCTGTCGCAATTTCTCTCGCTTCCCACGCGCTTCTGCGTGCCCAGGCCGTCTCCGGCAGCATCATTGGCACCGTCACCGACCAGGCCGGCGCCGCCGTCGCGAACACCAAGGTCACCATCACGGACCGCGACCGTGGCACCGTCTTCACCACCTCCACCAACGAATCCGGCAACTACAGCCAAACCCACCTCCTCGCCGGCCACTACCGCGTCCGCGTCGAGGCAGCCGGCTTCACTCCCTACGAGGCCGACGCCGAAGTTCAGGTCGACGCTGACACCCGCGTCGACGCTTCCCTCAAAGTCGGCGAGGCGCAAACTACAGTCACCGTCACCAGCGAATCTCCGCTGCTCAAAACCGACCGCTCCGACGTCAGCACCACGTTCACCTCCCACGAAGTCGAAGAACTTCCCATCCTCGACCGCAACCTGACTTCCCTCCTCCTTGTCGTCCCCGGCGCCCAGCTCAACTCCTGGCAGCACGCCGCCAGCGAAAACCCGCAGGGCGGCTTCCAGATCAACGTCAACGGCCAGTTCTTCACCGCTAACGGCTTTTTCCTCGACGGTACCGAAAACGAATCCTCCATCCTCGGCATCGCCGTGATCAATCCGAACCTCGACTCGCTCCAGGACTTCAAAATCACCACCAGTAACTACGACGCCGAGTTCGGTTCCGTCTCCGGCGCGCTGCTGCAGGGCACCACCAAGAGCGGCACTAACCAGATCCACGGCACGCTCTTTGAATTCCTGCGCAATAACATCGCCAACGCGAGCGACCACTTCACCGGCCTCAACCAGCCGCTGCGCTGGAATCAGTTCGGCGGCTCCATCGGCGGCCCCATCGTCAAGGACAAGCTCTTCGCCTTCTTCGACTATCAGGGCACGCGCCGCATCGACGGCGGCTCGCTCATCACCACCGTTCCCACCGCCGCGGAACGCTCCGGCGATCTTCGCTCGCTGCTGGGCAGCTACATCTGCGCCGACGGCTCGGTCTCCGCCTCCCGCTGCGCCAACCCCGCCATGGTCACCACCACCGAAAACACCCAGGTCCCCGCCCAGGCCGGCATGGTCTTCAACCCCAACACCGGCGACCCCAACACCGGCAACGGCCGCCAGGTCTACTCCACCAACGGGCAAGTCAACGTCATCCCCGTCGCCACGCCCATGGCCAACATCCTCAAATACCTTCCCTTGCCGAACTACGGCGACGGCATTTATAACAACTACATCTCCGGCCAGTCGCAAGTCTTCAATGTCGACCAATACGACGGCCGCGTCGACTATACAATCTCCTCCAGCACCCACGCCTTCGGCCGCTACACCATCGCCGACTTCAACCGCTTTTCCCCCGGCGCGTTCGGCCTCGAAGCCGGCGGACCCTCCGCCTTCGGCTTCGCCGGTTCCGCGCTCGACCGCAATCAAAGCGCCGCCGCCGGCATCGACCACGCCTTCAGCCCCTCCCTCATCGCCGAGTTCCGCATGGGCTTCTACCGCTACCGCGTCCGCACCCAGCCCAACGGAGTCGGCACCACCCCCGCCACCGACGCCGGCCTTCCCGGCCTCAATACCGGCACCATCGCCACCAGCGGCATGCCCGCCTTCTACGTCAACGGCAACGGCGGCTTCGACTTCGGCTACGCACTCGGTGTCAACCAGTGCAACTGCCCGCTGAAGGAAACCGAAAACCAGTTCCAGTGGGTCAACATCTGGACCAAACAGACCGGCAACCACACCATCAAATGGGGCGCCGATATCCGCCGCCTCCAGAACCAGCGGCTCCCCAGCGACAGCCATCGCTCCGGTGAAATCACTTTTAACGACAGTTCCACCGGCAGCCCCGAACTCGACACCCTCGCCAACGGCAACGCCAGCACCGGCGCCGCGCTCGGCTCCTTCCTCCTCGGCCAGCCTTCTAACTTCGCGCGTTACTTCACCCCGCCCGGACTCTATCCCGGCATCCGCCAAACACGCCTCTTCTTCTTCATCCAGGACACCTGGCGCATCACGCCCAAACTTACCCTCGATTACGGCCTCCGCTGGGAAGACTACTTACCCCAAACCGCCGCCCAGCCCGGTGGCGCCGGCAGCTTCGATCCCGCCACCGGCGACGTCCTCGCCGCCGGCATCGGCACCGTCCCCTTGAACGTCGGCATCGTCCCCTACAACCTCGACTTCGCCCCCCGCCTCGGCATCGCCTACCAGGCAACCTCGAACACCGTCCTCCGCATGGGCTACGGCATCAGTTACAATCCCGCGGGCCTCGGCTCCGTCTTCGGCCAGGGCTACGACTACGATCCCCCCATCCTCCTGCCCCAATCCGTCAACCAGAACAGCCCGTATATCCCCGCCTTCAACCTCCTGAACGGACCGCCGCCCATCCCCTCGCCCGTCATCCCGCCCAGCGGCCGCTACCCGCTCCCGGACGGCCTCAGCGTCTACTACTTCGTCAACCCGCTCAACTCCTACCGCATCCCCGAAGTCGAGTTCTGGAACGCCACCATCCAGCACCAGTTCAGCTCCACCCTCGCCTTCGAAGTCGCCTACGTCGGCAACGCCGGCCGCCACTTATACGAAAACCCCAACATGAACCAGGCCATCCCCGGTCCCGGCAGTTATGACTCTCGCCGGCCTTATTACAACCTGTACGGCCTCGAACAGCCTCTCTACGCCGTCTGTAACTGCGATACCTCAAATTACAATGCCTTGCAGGTGAAGTTACAAAAGCGTCTCTCCCACGGCCTCGACTTTTTACTCACTTACAGTTACTCGAAAGCCCTGGGCAACTCCGAAGGCGGCGGCGGCTGGGACAACAACTACAACATCGCCGCCAGCTACGGTCCCATGAGTTGGGACCACACCCAGGCCGTCACCATGACGCATAACTGGGACCTTCCCTTCGGCAAAGGCCAACATTTCGATTTCCACAACAACCGCGTCCTCGACATGATCGCCGGCGGCTGGCGCTTCTCCGGCGTCACCACCATCCTGAGCGGCGCACCCTTCAGCCCCTTCGTCGCCAACGCTCCGCTGCTCAACGCGGACTTCAACAGCGTCCGCGCCGACATCATCGGCAACCCGAACGTGAGCAATCCCAACGCCAACCTCTGGTTCAACCCCGCCGCCTTCACCGAGCCCCAGCAGCCCTACCGCGACGGCACCGCCAGCCGCGATTCCCTCCGCGGTCCTGGCATGTTTGAAGCCAACTGGTCGCTCTCCAAGGAATTCTTCCTAACCGAGTCCAAGGTCCTCGAACTGCGCTGGGAAACCTTCAACACCTTCAACTACACCAACCTCGCCAACCCGGCCAACACCATCGACGTCTCCGGCGCCGGCCAGATCACCGCGACCCAGGTACCGATGCGGCAGATGCAATTCGGTTTACACTTCTCTTTCTGAACCACATTCGACCAACATCATGACCATCGCACGCCTGCTTCTCCCCCTCTGCGCCGCCGCGCTGCCTCTCCTGGCCGGCTCGCTCCCCACTGCCCCCGCCACGCCACCGCCCGACGCGCGCTACAAAGCCGACATCCTCGTCATCGTCGCCCACCCCGACGATGAAACCGAGATCGGCACGTATCTGGCCCGCGCCGTCTTCGACGAGCACAAGCGTGTCGCCGTCATCTACGGCACCCGCGGCAACAGCGGCGGCAACTCGGTCGGCATGGAACAGGCCGCCGCCCTCGGCACGGTCCGCGAAATCGAAGCCCGCCGCGCGCTCGCCACGCTCGGCATCTTCGACGTGTGGTTCCTCGGCGGCCCCGACACGCCCAGCCAGAACGTCCTCAACTCGCTCGAAACCTGGAACCACGGCAACGCACTCTGGCAGGCCGTCCGCCTCGTCCGCCTCACCCGGCCCTCCGTCATCATGACCTGGCTCCCGCTCTACTCGGCCGGCGAAAACCACGGCGACCACCAGGCCGCCTCCGTCATCGCCACCGAAGCCTTCGACCTCGCCGGCGACCCCACCGTCTTCCCCGAACAAATCGCCCCGCCTCGCGACCGCGACGACATCGGCAACCTCACCGAAGGCCTCCATCCCTGGCAGCCCGAAAAACTCTATTTCTTCTCCGACGCCAACCACCACGACTTCATGGAAGGCAAAGGCCCCACTTACTCCAGCCTCGATAACTCACCTTCCCAGCACAAGTCCTACGCCGAACTCGCCACCATCGAGATGAGTAAGCACCTCACCCAGGGCGACACCGGCCAGGTCGCCGAAAAGGCTTTGCGCGATCACGACTACAGCATCTTCAATGACCCCAGCCGCCTCATCTTCGCAAAATCCCACGTGCCCTCCGGAGTAACCGACGATGTGTTCCAGGGCGTCGTGCCCGGTCCCATCCCCTTCGCTGCCGCGCCCGGCTTCCACGCGCAACCGTCTAACGGCCTCACCGCCGAACTCGGCGGTCCTTGGGCCTTCTACAAACTCTTCTGGGCTGCCCACGGCCTCGGTAACCCCGCGTCCCTCCTCGCCACCCCCGAGGTCAACGTCAGCGCCGGCCAACCTCTCCACATCCCCGTGCTCATTCACAACAACACGAGCGAAAACCTCCCCGTCACGGTAACTCTCTCGACCCCGGACAACTGGCAAACCCACCGCGGCCCCGGCATCTACCCCGCCGCGCCAGCCGAAGACACCCCCGCCGAATTCTTCCTCACCGCCCCGCCCACTACGCCCGCGGCCGTCTGGCAAACCATCACCATCAACCTGACCACCCCCGGCCACGCCACCATCCACCTGCCCCTCCGCGTGAACCTTTCGCCGGGTTCCATGCCGCAGTAAGAAGTAAGCCCGAACGGCTGCCGCGTCGGAAGTGAGGCCTATGTCTGAAGGACGATCGGCACCCAGTCAAATAGCGAATATCAAACGCTCCCACGCAGGAGCAAGCCGTCCAGTTTCCGGCATCGCACTCTCCAGACTAACCTGCTACACTCGCCGCAGAGGGGTTCCCTGATGTCACGCCGCACTTCCCTTCTCACTCTTTCCCTCGCCCTGTTCTGCTCCGCCGCCCGCGCGCAGGGTCCGCTGCTCACCTGCCTCACCTCCGCCGTCCCCCTCACCGTCCGCGCCGAAGGCGTCACCGAACGCATCGGCGATATCGTCTTCCTCTGCTCGGGCGGA